>NZ_JAUBUN010000018.1:126666-145408 GCF_036702665.1 Microcoleus sp. Aus8_D2 | reverse complement strand
TAGTCAGTAGTCAGTAGTCAGTAGTCAGTAGTCAGTAGTCAGTAGTCAGTAGTCAGTAGTCAGTAGTCAGTAGTCATCAGGAAGAAGGAAGATGTAAGAGGAAAGAGGAAAGCTGTAAAAGTAATATGTAAGGTGCTCTTCGGCGCACCCTACTTGTATAATTATTCAGGATAATGATTATGTCAAATTCTACTCAAAAGCGAGAAGTGTTAGTGGCGCTTGATGCCGAATTCGCTGATAAAATAGACCAGCTTACTGATAATTGGACGGAGGCGATCGAACAAGCTCTCCGTCTCTGGTACGCTAAGCAAATAGAAGATAAGTTGCGGAAATTTTATCTCGACCGCAGTCAAGAAGATATTGACTTTGAAGAAGAATGGGCAACATTGGCCGCGGCACAAATGGAAGAAATTTTAATAGAGGAAGGTCTTTGATACAATGACAGAAGCTTATCCCCAACAAGGCGAAGTTTATCTTTTGAGAGCTTTGCGAGGGATAGGAGATACCAAAAAACGTCCTATTGCTGTCGTTTCCATAAATAGCCGCAATGAATTGAGCCGTACTGTACTGATTGTACCTTTTACTAGCGATTTGAGCGGGGGGGAAACTCCGACTCGGATTTTGATTCCTGCGGGGGTAGGAGGGTTAGAATCAAACTCACTTGCTGTCTGCGAGCAAATTCTAGCAGTCCAAAAGACTTATCTGGAACAAGGCCCTTACGGTGAAATTAGTGCGGATTTTTTAAGGAGAATTCAGAGAGGGGTGCAAGTGGCGATCGGCATTTACGCACTTTGAATAGCGTGGAAACTCTAAAACTTGTTACAATCTGTAAAAATACTGGATAAGGATAGGTAAAATGCGGGTTGCGATCGTAGGTGCGGGACTGGCTGGAATGACCACAGCAGTGGATTTAGTGGATGCCGGCCACGAAGTAGAAATTTTTGAGTCCCGCCCCTTTGTCGGCGGCAAAGTCAGCAGTTGGGTAGATCCCGACGGGAATCATGTTGAAATGGGTTTGCACGTCTTCTTCGGCTGCTATTATAACTTATTTGCCCTGATGAAAAAAGTGGGAGCTTTTGACGATTTGCTCCTCAAAGATCACGTCCACACTTTTATCAATCGAGGCGGCGAAACTGGTTCTTTGGATTTTCGCTTTCCGGTGGGTGCTCCTTTGCACGGATTGAAGGCATTTTTCACTACATCCCAGCTAACGGTACAAGACAAAATTCAAAATGCGATCGCCCTGGGAACTAGCCCCATCGTCCGTGGCTTGATCGACTTTGAGGGAGCAATGAAAACTATCCGGGATTTGGATAAAATTAGCTTTGCTGACTGGTTCCGCAGTCAAGGCGGCAACCAAAACTCCCTCAAAAGAATGTGGAACCCGATCGCCTACGCACTAGGTTTTATCGACACCGAAAATATTTCTGCCCGGTGTATGTTGACAATCTTCCAATTTTTTGCATCAAAAACCGAAGCTTCCGTCATGCGGATGCTAGCTGGTTCTCCCAACGAATATCTGCACAAACCAATTGTCGAATATTTGGAAAAGAAAGGAACCAAAATTCATACACGGCGCAGAGTGCGAGAAATTCAGTTTCAAGAAGGTGCAGAAACGCGCGTGACAGGGTTGGTAGTAGCTAACGGCGAAACAGAAGAACATATTACCGCAGACGCCTACGTTTTTGCCTGCGACGTGCCTGGAATTCAAAAAATATTGCCGCCAGCTTGGCGCAAGTGGTCGGAATTTGACAATATTTATAAGTTAGACGCGGTACCAGTTGCGACAGTACAATTGCGGTTCGACGGTTGGGTAACGGAACTAGAAGATGAAGCCAAGCGCAAACAGTTAAGTCACGCTGTGGGAATTGATAATTTGCTATATTCAGCAGATGCAGATTTTTCTTGTTTTGCAGATTTGGCGCTGACAAGTCCTAAGGATTATTATAAAGAAGGACAAGGTTCTCTGTTGCAATTGGTGCTGACACCGGGCGATCCGTTTATTAAACAGAGCAATGAGGCGATCGCGCAACACGTACTCAAGCAAGTTCAAGATTTATTCCCCTCTGCACGGGAATTAAACATGACTTGGTATAGCGTAGTTAAGCTCGCTCAATCTTTGTATCGCGAAGCACCGGGAATGGATGTTTTCCGCCCCGCTCAAAAAACTCCTGTGGCTAACTTCTTTCTAGCAGGAAGTTACACTCAGCAAGACTATATTGATAGCATGGAAGGTGCAACACTTTCCGGCCATCAAGCGGCTAAGGTAATTCTCGAAGCTTACGGTCATTAGTCATTAGTTATTGGTCATTAGTCATTAGTCAGTAGGGGCGGTGCCCCCGTGCCCGCCCTCATTAGTCATTAGTCATTAGTCATTAGTCATTAGTGCGAGCATCCCCGCTCGCTTTCCGTCCAATCATCCTTAGTCATTAGTCATTATTCTCTCGTTTCCAGGCTCTGCCTGGGAATGCCTTGCAGGAGGCTCTGCCTCCGATACTCTAGAGAAAAACCGAGGCGGAGCCTCTGGATAAGCATTACCAGGCAGAGCCTGGTAACGAAAAGAAACAATTGTTCAATCTAAAATCTAAAATCCCATGACTGATTGGTTAGAGCATAGCGTACAAGTAGAAGTGGCAATTCCTATCGAATTAGCGTGGGAACTTTGGTCTGATTTAGAGCAAATGCCGCGCTGGATGAAGTGGATAGACTCAGTTAGAGTTCTCGAAGAAAATCCCGAATTGTCTCGCTGGAAACTCGCAACAGGTGGGTTAGAATTTAGCTGGCTTTCTCGGATTCTAAAATTAGTGCCGAATCAGATAATTCAGTGGGAATCGGTAGACGGTTTGCCCAATCGGGGTGCGGTGCGATTTTACGATCGCAAAAACAGCAGCATTGTCAAACTGACGGTGGCTTATGGAGTTCCCGGCTGGTTAGCCACATTGATGGACAATTCGTTTGTAGGGCGAGTTGTTGAATCGACTATTCAGGCTGACTTGGAAAGGTTTAAAGAGTATGCTCTGAATGTTAAAGCTAGATCTTAAATGCTGCGGACTGAAATCCGAACGATCAAACCAGGGAGCGGACTGAAGTCCTCACTACGAACCTGTTTGTAGTGAGGACTTCAGTCCTTTAATTTTAAATTGTAACGCGACAACCGATCGCCCTTTTGCCTCAGTATCATAGAGATATGCTGCTGATTGCTTCCCGGTTCGTTATGAGTTATTGCCTAAACCCCGCCTGTCAAAACCCGCAAAATGCCGATCGTACCCAATTCTGCCTGAATTGTGGCACCAAACTCTTGCTCAGAGAGCGTTACCGCGCTATCAAACCCCTCGGGCGCGGCGGATTCGGCCGCACTTTTTTAGCAGTAGACGAAGACAAACCCTCAAAACCGCGCTGTGCAATCAAACAGTTTTTCCCGCTATCCCAAGGAACCAGCAGCGCCGAAAAAGCAGCAGAATTATTCAACCGAGAAGCCGTGCGGCTGGACGAATTGGGGAAACACCCGCAAATTCCCGAGTTGCTGGCGCACTTTCAGCAGGAACGCTATCAGTATTTAGTGCAGGAATTTATAGAAGGCGAGAATTTACAGCAAGAATTGGCGCGGACTGGGCCTTTCAGCGCCAGTCAGGTTCTCGGGCTGCTGAAGGATTTATTGCCAGTATTGCAGTTCGTTCACGATCGCAGTGTAATTCACCGAGACATCAAACCGCCCAATATTATCCGCCGCCGCCTTACTCAAACTCCGATTATTTATACTTACCCAAATTTAACTGGGGAATTAGTTTTAGTTGATTTTGGCGCTGCAAAACTGGTCGAGGGTTTGACAGAAACAGGAACAGTCATCGGTTCGCCCGAATTTGTCGCGCCGGAACAAATTAGAGGTCAAGCGGTTTATGCCAGCGATTTGTACAGTTTGGGGGTAACTAGCATTTATTTGCTAACTCAAATATCTCCGTTTGATTTGTTCGATATTAATCAAGATGTTTGGGTTTGGCGAGATTTTTTGAAGGTTCAAATCGATCCGAAATTAAGTCGCGTCCTCGACAAAATGATCGAACCGAGTCTCAGTCGTCGCTACAAATCTGTAGCTGAGGTTCTTCAAGATTTGCAGCCGCAGCATTCGCCGGCGCCTGTTCCCCCGACTCCAGTAGTTGCTGCAATTCCCGTGCCGCCAACTGCGCCTGCGGTGCAGAATGCAGTGCCACCAACGGTTGCAGGCACAATTATACCTGTGCCGCTGATGCAGCGGGTTGTTCCCGCACGCGCGCCTACTTGGAGGTGCGTTCATACTCTGGTAGGGCATTCCCAGGCTGTCACGTCCGTAGCTTTTAGTCCCGATGGCGCGACTTTAGCTAGCGGGAGTGAGGATAAGACGATTGAGATGTGGAAGTTGGACGCGGGTAAGCGGTGGTACACTCTCACCGGTCATTCTGACTGGGTGACTTGTGTGGCGTTTAGCCCTGATGGCGCGACTTTGGCTAGCGGCGGCCGGGATAAAACGATTCAAATTTGGGATTTGAATAAGGGTAAGTGGTGGTACGCTTTGCGCGGCCATGAGGATCGGGTTTATGCTGTGGCCTTCAGTCCCGACGGTCAGGTTTTGGCTAGCGGTAGTCGGGACAAGACTGTAAAGTTGTGGAATTTGAATAAGGGTAGGCCGATGTCGGCTTTAAGCGGGCACGCTGGCGGGGTGGAGGCGGTGGCTTTTAGTCCTGGTGGGGAGTTTTTGGCGACGGGGAGTCGGGATAAGAGTTTGCAGTTGTGGGATTGGCGCCACGGTCGATCGATTTGTACTTTAGCAGAGCACGGGGATTGGGTGCGGGCGATCGTTTTTGCTGGAACCCCCCCCAGCCCCCCCTTGGTAAGGGGGGGAGTAGGAGGAGGAGCTACCCCCCCCAGCCCCCCCTTGGTAAGGGGGGGAGTAGGAGGAGGAGCTACCCCCCCCAGCCCCCCCTTGCTAAGGGGGGGAGTAGGAGGAGGATCGATTTTGGTTAGTGGGAGTCGGGACGGTACGGCGAAGCTGTGGCGCGTGGATGCTGACGGGCGAGGTACGCTGCTGCGGAGTATGAGGGACAATTCTGGGGATGTTTTGTGTGTGGCGTTAAGCCGGGATGGTGGTTTTTTGGCGACCGGGAGTCGGGATGGTTCGATTTATTTGTGGGATACGGCTACGGGGGGTTTGCTGGAACTTATGACGGGGCACGGGGGGGAGGTTTTGTCGGTGGCGTTTAGTGCTGATGGGGGGTGTTTGGCTAGCGGTTCGGGCGATCGAACTGTGAAGATTTGGCGGGTTGGGAATTAGGGCGGTGGCTGTGGGTGGCTTGAAAAATTTTATATTTGTGCTTGACAATCCATCTAATGTTCTGCTACATTGGTAATTCGTGAGGACGCATAGCTCAGTTGGTTAGAGCACTACGTTGACATCGTAGGGGTCACTGGTTCGAGTCCAGTTGTGTCCATCTTATAAAACCCGCTGGTTGTAGCGGGTTTTGTTGTGGAAAAAATAAAATATGCGGAGGGTCTGGTTCTGGCCATAGCGGATAGTTTGTCACTTCCAGGGGATTGTCAGTAGATCCTGATTCATATCCTGCTACCTTAGAAAATCCATTACCCTTGAACAAATTTTCACACCAAGTCTCGGATTGGGAGTAAGCTGATGAGCGAGGCGATCGCCTTTAAAGCACTGCACCTCTTAAATTGCTCCTGTTTCGTTCCCACCTAACATTGTTGAGACTATTACAATATGAAATGTCGAACTTTGATGACTTTGGGAATGGCTGTTACAAGCCTTACTATTGCTACTGGATTTAGTCCAGTATCTGCTGCAACTTTAACTCAGATTTCCTTCGTGGGGAAAACACAATTTGGATATGGAGGGGATTGTCCTTTTAATCCAAATGTTTGCGCTCTTAACGGTCAAGGATTTCTCTCGGGAACTATTATATACGATCCTTCAAAACTACCAAGTTATCCAAATACAAAGGGGAAGCCAATATTTTTTGAAGCCAATTGGCAAGGGGTAGCAAATTCATTACCCTGGCAACCTAATAACATCAGTATTAAATTTCAAACGTCATCTGTCACTGACTTTTTTTTAGGGGGAGGCCCTCCTTTTCCTATCCCCGTACTAATAGCCTCAATGTTAGATCCGAAACTACCAAACTTTTTGGCATTTGATTTGCGTCTACAATACGATCTTCTGAAAACTGGTAACTTTCCGTCAATTTTTAGTCTAACAACTCCTTTGCAAGGAGGAGGAGATAGAGGTTTGAGTGAGGGCGTTTTAGAACTCACAGAAGTAAAGGCAGTTCCTGAACCTGTTACGATTCTTGGCTCAGCTACGGCTTTAGGATTGGGACTCTTTGCAAGTTTCCGCCGCCGATCGAGTCGCTTACGATCGCTGGCTACAGTCCCAAAAACAACCGACTGAAGTTGAAGTGTGCCCCACCAGCACCTCTCAGGACACGGTTAGGTGCCGTGTCCTCACCAGTAACACTCGATACGCCAAGGGGAAAAACCCTCAGATAGCTGACAGACGACAGCCTTGAGCGATCGCCCACAGCTTACAATTTCAGTCGCAAAATCTACACCAGAGTTATCGATCGCTTTAAAACTTGTTGAACAACTCCATAATAATGAGGATTTTCTAACCCTTCTAATTCATGTTTAATATCTTCCCAATCCCCTAACTTGCTTTTCCACATACCATCCTTTTCTTGTCTCGCAACGTGCTGAGGTTCACCGTTATACGTGTATATAGCTATCTTTTCAAAGCCTGGTTCAAGCTCACGATTATCGCAATATTCATATCCAATAGTTTGATAAGCCTTGATAAAAGTGTCGAGTGTTAACTCTCTTGGCACACCATCGGGCCAGTATCCATCAGGATCTACCGGGTCCCACCTACAGTCTTCTTCGCCAGCAGCGAAAGCAAAGCAATTATAATCTACAGTTTCTTCACTTGTGACTTCATATTCAGTACGATCTAAATTCGGAAATCTCAAGATTTTACGGTAATCCAACCTACCACTCATAACCGTGTTCTTTTCCCCATTGTATCCACGCTTGAGCCATCAGCTTCATTCGATCGCACTTTTCAGCTTTTACCGGATTATCACCAGTAATCGCCCTCAGCGCCCAAAACCAATGGTCAGGTTTTTGTTCGAGATCGCGCAAAATCAACGGGACAACGGGCGGGCCCATACCAATAATTCTCTGGTAAGCTGGGTGGATTGACTTCTGTGTAACCAATGACAGCATTCTCGTTTCTGCACGCCATTCTTCTGCGAGGCTATTAAACTCCGCTTCCAGTTCGAGCTTACTTTTAATCGGATATTTATAAGCAGTAATAACGAATTATCTCCCTAAAACGCCGGAATATTAAACCTCGCCCCACAATTGGGACATTCCGATCGCCATCCTAACCAATCTCGTAAGCGAAGCACACCGAAGGTATCGCCCCCAGCATCCGCCAACATCCCCAAATCATGACAACTCCCATTACCCCGTAGGGACACGACACCTCGCCGTGTCCTTAAGCGTAACCTATCGGCGGCAGCCTTCGGCGATCGCCATTAACACAGCTTTCCGCACTTCAGGATGCGATTTTTCCAGGCCGTTAGCCCGAAAAATCCAGTGTCCGCCGCCCGCGTGCTCGATCGCAATCTTCTGTCCGTCAGGCAAAACGATTTGCCACCAATTCAACACAGTGGCTTTAATCAGTTGGCACTGAATCTCGCTCAACTGAGCCTCCATCAGTTTCAGTTGACGCATGATTGGGTTTTGGGCAGATGACTTCATGATTTTTTTCCTGGAATAAATTGGATATTTTCTCGACTGGGATTTCTGTTTGCTTATTTTTCAGCTTAATTTCACTTTCTGAGACTTTCGCTTTTACTTTACCTTCCGAACTTTTCGCCTGCACCTCCCTTTTACCACCTTTAGGATCATTTTTTACTCCAAAACCTTTAGATTTAACTTTTGCTGCGACAGAATTTGAACTCTGTTCCGCTGCGGGCTTCTTAAACTCCGCGTCCAATTGGTCTAAAATCTCCTCTTGTTCGGGAGTGTGTTCGGCCGGCTGCTCTAAATTTCTGGGGTTGTATTCGTCAACCAACCTCCCCAAAAATTCCGAAATTGACATTCCCGCAGCGGCTGCTTTTTTGGTCAACAGGGCGTAGGTGTCGGTTTTGATCCGAATTTGTTTTAACCTGAGGTTGGGATTGTTGTCAACTGTTTCGGCAATCGTTATTGCTGTAATCCTTTCTTTTGGTATGACATCCACAACTTCTTGCCACTTTTCCTGTAAAGCACTGTCGCCGTATTGGTCGGTGACTGCGTGTTTAAACAAGGGAACCACTTGAGCGACGCAGCTTGGCAAAATCTCAAATCCGGCTTTTATTAAGCGCAGGCAAATTGCAGCAGATTTGATAATTTGCGTGCAATAAAAATACTGTCTGCCTAAGGCTTGTTCGCAGTAACTTTTAAAGGTTTTGAATTTGTCTTTGTACAAGCGCAGTTTTCGGATCGCGTCCAGCATGATTCCTTGCCGCACGTAGTCGAGGAATCCTCTTTTAATTTCGCCTGTCAGGTAGTCTAAATCGTGAAAGGGCGATTGATTCTGGATTTCTTCTTCAAAGTCTAGCAGCGGGCCTGCAAAGTGAAAGTTGGAGGCGACATCGCCTAGGTAGAAGTTGTCGGTAGATGTGGTCACGATCGGCAATGGTTGGAGAAAGGGCACGATAGCACGGAAGTTGGGCGATCGCAAAGTTGAAGTTTTGGCCGGGATCTTTGATACAATTTTGAGTTGGGTTGTGCTGTAGGGTCGATCGACCTTTTACATGGCACCACCTCCTGGAGAGGTTCAGGGAAAGGAGCTTGAGGTATGCACTCAAGCCCCAAAAATACTAAGGATATGCAGGTGCATAATTGATAGACACTACAAATAAGGCGGTTATTCAAACCTGCATTTTGATGAAAGGAGGCTTGCCCGGCCGCCTTTGTTTTGCCTGTTTACATAAAGTGTACTTCATCTTTAGGTAATAATCAAGAGGTTTACTTCATGAAACAAGTTTCTGGTATTGTGGAAGAAAATTCGCCAGAAAAGGAAAAGTCTCCATTAAGGCTTCTCAGAGAACAAGCTGGGCTAACCCGCCCTCAAGTCAAACAACATATCGGCGTTTCTGAGCGGATGCAAGCTGACTGGGAATCAGGAAAATCCATGCCAACTGTTGAAAACGTGGCTGCACTGGCTAACCTATACCAAGTTTCTCTAAAAACTATGTTTGAGCTTTTAGGATTAGACGTAACTAAAATTCCCGATGACTTACCCAGTAGATCGCAAGGGCGATCGGACAACTAACAAGCACAGGGAAGTCATGGTCGGAATCTTTGGTACAATTTTGAGTTGGGCTGTGTTGTAAGGTCGATCGACCTTTTACATGGCATCACCTCAAGGCGGCTATTCAAACTTGGACGTTTGGACTGTTCTGCCTGACCGACCGACTTGTGTTATGTCGCTTTTATCTCATTATGAGATGTCGATTTAAAATTGTCAATTATGACATCTCAATTTGAGATTTTATGTTACAATGTCATCAAGAAAAGAACGAAGACAGGAGGGCAATTCACCATTGGAAGCCCTAAGAATCAACAAAACAGACTTATCACAAGATGAGTTTGCTTTTAGATGCGGGATTCCCCGCGCTACGTATCATAGATGGATATCTGGAGCCACAGAACCAAAATTTTCTCTCTTGCAGTTGAAAGCAATTTGCCGGGAGTTACAAATAGAAAAAATAGATGAACTTCCAGAGAGCTTTGGCCCGAATTAGCAATTAAATTCAACCAACAGATACAATTTTGAGTTGGGTTGTGCTTTCAGGCTTGCCCGGCCACCTTTGTTTTGTCCAGTCATCGTAGTGTAGTCAGGCTTCCTGTTTTTGTCAAGGGTAAACTACCAAATATTCTGCATAATGAATCAAGAAGTACGGGATTTATACGAAATGAGCCTTGCGGAAATTAGAGAATACAGGGGCTTTAGTCGCCGTGAGCTTAGCCTGCAACTGACGGGGAAAGTCTCTGAAGATACTTTGTATTCCATAGAAAAAAGAAAACAAAAACCCAGAGTTGATACTGCAATAGCCATCTGTACAGCCCTAAATATTAGCTTGAAACAGTTCTGTCACTCGATCGGGCTAGATGTGTCAGGACTTGTTGATGATTACGTGCCGCCGAGGGACAGCTAACCAACAGAGCGAAGTTTTGGTCGGGATTTTTGGTACAATTTTGAGTTGGGTTGTGCTGTGGGTCGATCGACCTTTTACATGGCATCACCTCCTCGGCGTTGAGGGAAGGGGTTTAAGGTATGCACTCAAACCCCAAAAACACGCTTGGGTATGCAAGCACAATTGATAGACAGCAGAAGTAAGGCGGTTCTTCAAACCTGCACGTTTTGACCTTGGAGACTCGTCGGCCGCCTTCTGTCAAGTCCGTCTCTTACAACTTTAGTTGGATAATTATAGTCTGTCAACTAAATTTGTATAACTTTAGCTTAAATGAATCAAGATATAGACTATCTCAAACCAGAAACTATTCAAGAAGCTATCCAATTGGCTGAAGCTACTCAGGAACAACTAGCCCGAAACCTAGGAGTTTCTCTAAATACAGTGAATTCCTGGGTTAATTGTCGGAAAATGCCACGGGCGGACAATTTCTTCGCCCTATGCCGGGAGTTAAAGCTTTCGCCCAAAACCGTCGCTAGATTACTAGGTATCGATATCTCCAACATCCCTGACGATATTCCTTTGGTAAAATCGCCCTCGCGATCGGACAACTAACAAGCACAGGGAAGTTATGGTCGGGATTTTTGGTACAATTTTGAGTTGGGCTGTCTTGTAAGGTCGATCGACCTTTTACATCGCATCACCTCCTCGGCGTTGAGGAAAAGAGGCTTGAGGTATGCGCCCAAGCCCGGAAAATACTAAGGGTATGCAGGTCCACAATTAATAGACACTAAAAATAAGGCGGTTATTCAAACCTGCATTTTGACTCTTTGGCTTGCCCAGCCACCTTTGTTTTGTGTGTCTACTAGCATTTTAGTGCCAGATGCCCACCTGGTCAAGCAGTAAAATGCTAGCAACTAAATGCTATAATTAATGGAATCTGAAGATCGAGAAACGATAACCTTGAAAAACCTTAGAGAAAGTGCAAATTTGACCCAACCCGAACTTAGTCGTCGAATGGGGGTAGGAATTCGCATTATTGGCGATTGGGAACGAGGAGAAGCCATTCCTCGCTTCGATCGGGCGATTGCTCTGGCGCGCGAGCTAGGCGTGCCACTAAAAACACTTGCTAGATGTATGGCACTAGACGTAACCAAAATTCCCGATGACCTACCAACATGAATTTTACGTCTTATGAGCACGTTGCCAAGACGTTTACATCATGAATGTTTTGTCCTATGGTAGAAGATTTACAAGAAAAGGAGAAGTCTCCATTGAGACTACTCAGAGAACAAGCTGGACTAACACGCCCTCAAGTCAAAGAAAAAATCGGAATTTCCGAGCGAAGACAAGCTGACTGGGAATTAGGCAAGGCTTTACCTAATGCTGAAAATATACTTGCGATGGCTAACCTGTACCAAGTTTCTCTAAAAACTATGTTTGAGCTTTTAGGATTAGACGTAACTAAAATTCCCGATGACTTACCCAGTCGATCGCGAGGGCGATCGGACAACTAGCCCGCAGAGGTTCGCCAATCTCTAGGAAAAGGAGCTTGATGTATGCACTCAAGCCCCGAAAATACTAAGGGTTATGCAGGCATAATGGGTAGAAACTACAAATAAGGCAGCTCGCTATAAACCAAAGCGTTTCCACCGTCCGGCTAAATGAGCCGCCTTTCTGTTGTCTCTAGTTAAACAACCATAGTTGTAAATTGTTAATTTGTCAACAACTTTGGTTGTGAATTTTTATGATATGCCCAGAAATAAACAAACTCAAGATTCGAAAAATATACCAGCACTGCAAATCTTGCGGGAGGCTGTTGGTTTGTCGCAATCTGCCTTAGCAAAACAAATTCCCGACAAAACCCGCACAAAAACTCTAAGTCAGCAAGCCATTAGCAAGTGGGAGCGAGGATTAGACGAGCCCGAACTGACTATTGCTCAAATGAAAGCCCTTTGCAAAGCTCTCGGAAAAACGCTTAACGATTTACCCAACGATTTAGGCCCACCAAATCCTGACGGATAACTAAAAAGTCAAAAAGGTCGATCGCCCTTTCATCGATCAATCCGTAATTTTCCCTCTCAGAGCCTTAATCTGGCCCCGCTTGGTTTTGCTGTCGAGACGCTTGCGCTGGGAACTGCGAGTGGCTTTGCTGGGTTTGCGCCTTTTTGGGATGACGATCGCACTTTTGATCAATTCTTGCAGCCGTCTCAAAGCCTCCTCGCGGTTTTGTTCCTGGCTGCGGTGCTCCTGAGATTTGATAACAATCACCCCTTCCTGGGTGATACGTTGGTCGTTGAGTTGCAATAAGCGCTGCTTGTAGCGATCGGGTAATGAGGAAGCGCCGATGTCAAAGCGCAGGTGAATAGCGGTTGCTACCTTATTGACATTTTGCCCGCCCGCGCCTTGGGAGCGAATGGCGCTAATCTCGATTTCGCGATCGGCAATAAATACTGTGTTGGAAATTTCTAGCATGATTGGGCGGGCGATCGGGCAAGCTGTAAAAAAATTTTAGTAACTGATTCTAGAATAACTACTTTTTATACCAATAGAGGGTCGCTGGTTAGGAGACAAACCAGTAAGTATAGAGAAGCATAAAAAATAGGTTATAAAACAGATGGCAGACACAAAGCTGAGCATAGTCATTACCAGCGCCGATTCTGAACTCGGACAAGTAACCGTCCGGCAGTTTGTAGCGCAAGGACACAAAGTAACTGGATTGACGCAAGAAAAAGATGGTGCAGCAGCGGTGCATTCCGGCGGCGGAATCGCGGTACAAACTGACCATTCCAGCGCTGTGGAAGTTCGGGATGCGATTCTGGCGGCCAATGCAGATGTGGTTGTTAACCTGACTCCCCAAAAGGCAAATACGTTGCTCAGCGACGGGCAAGATTGGAAAGGATTTGATAAAACGCTTTCGGCTACGACTGGTGCACTGCTGACAGCGGTAAAAGACACGGATATTAAGTTGCTAATTCACACTAGCTACGCATTTCTGTATGGCAACGCGAGGGATGCGACGGAAAGCACACCGCTAAGTGTACCTGGTGATGACTCAATTTTCAAAATGGCGATCGCCACTGAGAACCAAGTGACAAACAGTCAAATTCCGAGTTGTGTATTGCGGCTGGGATACCTGTACGGGCCTGAATCGGAAGACCTCAAACTGTATATAAAATCGTTTAAACTGGGTCGTCCTTATTTTGCCGGGCCCGAGAGCAATCTGGGAAACTGGCTGCATTTTGAGGATGCGGCGGCGGCGTTGGTACAGGTAGCCGAACAGCAACCGAGAGGTGCAATATTTAATGTTGTGGATGGTGTGCCGGTGTCTTTTGCCGATTTTATCGATCGATTCGCCTTCACGCTGGGCAGAAAACGCCCCGGGCACATTCCCATGTGGCTGACACCGCTAGCATTGGCGTTAGTTGTCACCCCTCAACAAGTGGATTTGTTAAAGCTTATTACTACTGTGAATAGCGATTCATTCCGCAAGCAGTTTGGGTGGAGTCCGCGCTATGTTAGCTACCGAGAGGGTTTGCAGCAAACGGTTGATACCTGGGGAGCGAGTGCTAGTTGAATTGTTTGGATTTTAGGCGATCGGCGATTCAGCACTTTTATATATCAATACGCGATTGTTAGCGTTTTTTTGTTGTTATTGCGAGGAACGAAGCAATCGCAGTATCTGTTGTTCGCACTTGACTAACTTTTACTTATTGTAGGATGCGTCAGGGGTGAATGTTTTTGTACATTGCTGGTGGTTTTGCCTGACGCACCTATAGACTTTAGTCCTGATAATACCATTTTTTCTAAATCATCCAACCTAACAATTGTTGGGCAAGGGTGTTACGGAGGGTTGTTGATTTTTCCCGATGTGTAAGGTGCGTCGCCACTCAAAAAGTCGATTAAATTTAGGGATTTTGAACAGCGACACACCCTACAAATTCTGAAGCACCCTATTGGCTGGCCTACAAACAACTAATGTAGCTATTGCAGATCCTGGTATATAAATTAGTGATAATGCTTGGCTGTCAGGATGAATTCGATTAGTTCTTTTCGATCCCATAATTCTACTTCGTTAGATTTAGCAAGGTTGTAAGCGTTTTCTGTAAATCTATTGTTGGTGATTACTCTGCCTTTATTTCCTTTGTAGTGTCTGACTGCTCCTGCTACTTCTTGAACGGCTTTAATCCCAACTGGATTTTTACTCCTTTTTGCTTGAACCACTGTTTTATAGCCATCTTTATATAAAATTAAATCAGCACCATAATCTTGACTGTCTTGAGTTAAAGTAACAGTGTAGCCACAGTTGATAAAATGAACTCGTAGAAATTGTTCAAATTCTTTTCCAGTCATTTCATCTACTTCGGCAATACCACTTTCTAATAAACGTTTTCTTGATTCTTCTTCTTTCAAGGTATCAAATACTGCTACCGCAATCTCACCGAGAACGGCAGCGGCTCTTACTATAAAAGGTTTCATAAAATTAGATTTATTTTAAAGAAGTAGTTATGATTGTACGAGCTTTGCTCGCTATAGTTATTTAGCAATATTGCAACTATATTGTAGGGTACGTCAGGGGGGAATGTTTTCTCACATTGCCGTTTCGCCTGACGCACCCTACACAGATTAGTCGGTAGTACCGGTTTGCAGCGACTCTTTAGCAGCCTGCGTCCACTCAGAGTGGAAGAATTCGCCGCGCGGTTTGTCGGTGCGCTCGTAGGTGTGAGCCCCGAAATAATCGCGCTGGGCTTGCGTTAGGTTTTGCGGCAGTCGATCGCGCCTGTAGCTATCGAAATAGTCCAGCGACGCGCTGAAGGCCGGTACTGCGATACCCAGCAGGCTAGCCGTAGACAACACCTCGCGCCAAGCTGTTTGGCGATCGAGAATGCTCTGTTTAAACTCCGGCGCTAACAGCAAATTCGGTAGCGCGGGATCGTCCTTGAAAGCCTTTTTAATCTTGTCTAAAAATCCAGCCCGAATGATACAGCCGCCCTTCCAAATACGGGAAATTTCACTCAAACTCAAGTCATAACCGTAAGACTTCGAGGCCGCGCTCAACAGCGCCATACCTTGCGCGTAGGAACAAATCTTCGAGCAGTAAAGAGCATCTCGAACTTTGTTCACAAACTCTTTAGGATCGCCTTCGTACTTGGTGGTAGGCCCCGTCAGTTCTTGGGAAGCTTTGACGCGCTCTGCTTTATAAGAAGACATAATTCTCGCATTCACCGCAGCGATAATTGTGGGAATGCTCACGCCCAATTCCAAAGCACTCATTACAGTCCAGCGGCCCGTACCTTTTTGACCGGCGGCGTCCATAATTACCTCAACTAAGGGTTGCTTAGTTTCCGGGTCAATGTATTTGAAAATATTAGCCGTAATTTCAATCAAAAACGAGTTGAGTTCGTCGGTGGTATTCCATTCGGCAAACACTTCCTGCAACTCCTGGCCGCTGAGTCCACCCACGTTTTTGAGCAAATCGTAGGCTTCCGCAATGAGCTGCATATCCCCGTACTCAATGCCGTTGTGTACCATCTTCACGTAATGACCGGCGCCACCTGGGCCGATGAATGTGACGCAGGGGCCGTCATCTACTTGAGCCGCTATTTTGGTGAGAATTGGCTCTAGGATGCCGTAAGCTGCGTGGGTGCCACCGGGCATGAGGCTAGCACCGTTGAGGGCGCCTTCTTCGCCGCCGCTGATGCCCATACCGACAAATCCGAGGCCGGCTGCTTCTAAATCTTTGGTGCGGCGCTCGGTGTCGTCGTAGAGGGAGTTACCGCCGTCAATAATCATGTCGCCCGCTGACAGCATGGGTTTTAGCTGCTCGATGACTGCATCTACTGGTTTGCCAGCTTGCACCATTACTAAGATGCGACGCGGGGTTTCGAGGGCATCGACGAATTCTGTGAGAGTCTTGGCGGCGACAATGTTTTTGCCGGGGGCGCGTTTGGCCATGAAGTCGTCGGTTTTGGCTGCTGTGCGGTTGTACACGGCTACGGAGAAGCCTCTGCTTTCGACGTTGAGGGCTAGGTTTTCGCCCATCACTGCTAGACCGATTAAACCAAAATTTTGCTTTGTCATGCTAATAACCCGCTAGTTCCGCTTGAGGATTGATTTGGGAGAGAGGAAAGCGAGGCGGGGTGTAGCGCTTTCCGGTGGACTAAAAGTATTGGACAATAGACCGAGGTGGTTTAGGTTTATTTTTATATTCTAAGAATTGCTGTTTGGTAAATCAGTAGGGTTTTTTTAAGATTTAAGAATTATTAATGACGCGGGCAGGTGATGATAAGGCAGGTATTATGTCGATCGCAGTAACGATAGATACAGATAAGCGGACATTTTCAGGGAAATTTAGGAGACTGTTGTAATTATGGAAGATTTGCAGTATCTCGCGGCTTGGGTGAAGGAGCAACACGCTCGCGAGTATATTTTAACTTGGCTGCTGAGTCAACAGGGGCTGTGGTGGTCGGATGGGGAGATTTATCAGGCGGTGTTGCAAAAGTCGGGAAAGCTGTTGAAGGCTTACGTTCAAAAAAGGCAAGCTGGAGAGTTATTTGAGGGAATTTCTGAGAAGTTGGTGGGAGATGATAATTGGGATGATTTGGTGGTGAGTTTGGGGCGAATTGTTGGTGTGTATCAAGAGGAATTGCTGAAGTTGCAAGAGCGCGATAAGCGGGGGGATGGGCTAAAAAAAAAATTGATTAGCCAATCTGTGAGTGGAGATTCTTTGTCGGTGTTGGAGGTGCAGCAAGCTTTGCCCGATCCTTATGCGGATACGCTGATTGGGAGGTAATTTGCGATCGACTTTTCGGAAGCACAATAATCTCAGAAACCGGGTTTCTTCCTAGATATCTCGTGCTCAACCGAGATTATTCGGAGAAACCCGGTTTCTCGCCACGCAGCGACAGAATTCGACTTGCACTAATCCCGTCGCTGGGTGGGGGCGGGTTTATGTAAATTGTTGGTAAGAGTTAGAGGTGGTTGGTGAACCCGCCCCTACGATAATTAGGGCAATGACTAACGCCCAAAGAGATGAACTTAATCTATAATAAATCTATGGCAATTTAATTAAGCCTTCACCCTTCAATATTCCCCTAAATCTCCCATGAACTTTCCCCCAATTTCCCAAAAAAGGTCACAAATGCCGTAGGGGCGGGTTCACCAACCATCTCTAATGAATACCGACAATCTTTATAAACCCGCCCCCACCCAACGAGAGAAATTCGATCGCACTTTCCCCCAATTTCCCCAAAAAGTCGATCGCCCAAATCCCAGAAACCGGGTTTCTTCCTATATCTCTCGTACTCAACCAAAAATCTGGATAGAAACCCGGTTGATGCCACGCAGCGACAGAATCGCGATCGCCCAAATCCCAGAAACCGGGTTTCTTTCTATATCTCTCGTACTCAACTAAAAATCTGGATAGAAACCCGGTTGATGCCACGCAGCGACAGAATTGCGATCGCCCAAATCCCAGAAACCGGGTTTCTTCCGATATCTCCCGTACTCAACCAAAAATCTGGATAGAAACCCGGTTTCTCGCCACGCAGCGAAGGAAATGTGCACGCAAATCCATCGTTGGGTGGGGGCGGGTTTATGTAAATTGTTCGTACTCATTAAATATGGTTGGCGAACCCGCCCCTACGATAATTAGGGCAATGACCAACGCCCAAACACATGAGTTCAATCTATAATAAATCTATCGCAATTTAATTGAGCCTTCACCCTTCAACCTTCCCCTAACTCCCCCATGAACTCTGAACGCCAACCAGCCTATCTCAACCTGATTCATGAACTCCTCAACTGTCCCACCGGGGAAGAAGCCGAGATATTGAAAAGTCACCCGGATTTGCTGGATGATGGCTTGGTGGCGGCAATGCTAGAAGAGGCAGATAATCTTAGGGAACAAGGAGATAGCGACAATGTTTAATTGGGTAAAAGATTTTGCAGGGCGACTGGGCAATTTCGTAGCGGGAATTGCACTGAAAGCGGAAGCAGACAGACTGTTTGAACAAGGAAATCAGCAGGATGATATCAGTCAATTTGGAGAAGCTTTGCAGTCTTGGGAACAAGCATTAACTATCTATCGGAAAATCGGCAATCCCGGGGGAGAAGCTAATTCCCTCGGCAATTTGGGTAATGCTTACCAATCCCTAGGGGATTACAATCGGGCGATCGACTTTTACGAACAGTCTTTGGTGATTCAACGGAAAATCGGCAATCCCGTGGGAGAAGCTGCTTCCCTCGGCGGTTTGGGTAATGCTTACCAATCCCTAGGGGATTTCAATCGGGCGATCGACTTTTACCAACAGTCTTTGGTGATTGATCGGAAAATCGGCAATCCCGTGGGAGAAGCTAATTCCCTCGGCAATTTGGGTAATGCTTACTTTTCCCTAGGGGATTTCAATCGGGCGATCGACTTTTACCAACAGTCTTTGGTGATTCAACGGAAAATCGGCAATCCCGTGGGAGAAGCTAATTCCCTCAACAATTTGGGTAATGCTTACAAATCCCTA
>NZ_JAUBUN010000018.1:124223-126566 GCF_036702665.1 Microcoleus sp. Aus8_D2 | reverse complement strand
GGGGATTACAATCGGGCGATCGACTTTCACGAACAGTCTTTGGTGATTCAACGGAAAATCGGCAATGCCGTGGGAGAAGCTAATTCCCTCAACAATTTGGGTAATGCTTACAAATCCCTAGGGGATTACAATCGGGCGATCGACTTTCACGAACAGTCTTTGGTGATTCAACGGAAAATCGGCAATGCCGTGGGAGAGTCAATATCTCTCAACAATTTAGGCGCAACTCTATTCAAAATAAACCAATTCCCAGAAGCCGAAGCCAAACTCCGCGCCTCAATCATAATTCACGAAAGTCTGCGGTCTAAATTAGTCCATAATGACCACAAAGCATCAATATTTGAAACCCAAATATCTGCCTATCGCCTTCTGCAAAAAGTCCTAGTCGCCCAAGCTAAATATGACGAAGCCCTAGAAATATCTGAACTGGGCCGCACCCGCGCCTTCGTAGAATTATTGCAACAAAACCTATTAACAACAGACTTAACAACCAACGAAGTCACAAATACATTATCAATTCCCAGAATCCAACAAATCGCCCAACAAAAAAACTCCACAATCGTTGAATATTCGATTATCGATCCAGACAACCTTTACATCTGGGTAATCCAACCAAACGGCAACATCACCCATCGCGCCGCCAACCTCGAACCCCTCACCCAACAAAACCAATCCCTCAAACAAATCATCCTCAAAACCCGCGTCTCGATCGGCGTAGAAGAAACCGATGACGAAGGCAACGAAATTCAGATGGAACCCAATTCTAGTATCGAGACACAACGCCACTTACTAAAAATACTTTATCAAATTTTGATCGAACCGATCGCCGATTTGCTCCCAACTGACCCTAATGACTCCATCATCTTCATCCCCCACTACGAACTATTTTTAGTCCCCTTCACCGCCCTGCAATCCGCCAATAACCGCTACTTAATCGAAGACCATATTATCCTCACCGCCCCATCCATCCAAGTATTAGAACAAACCAGCCAACACCAAGAAAACATCAAAGGATTGAGACAAGCAGCCCTGATAGTCGGAGATCCAACTATTGCAGCAAAATTCCAAGAAAACCCCTACAATCTCTCACAACTCCCCAGGGCTAAAGAAGCAGCCGAAGCCATAGCCGCGATTTTAGGAACCGCAGCAATTAGCGGCGAAAATGCCACCAAAGCGGCGATTTTAGACCAGATGCTAAACACGCGCATCGTCCATTTATCCGCCCACGGACTCCTCGACGATTTCCAAGGTTCGGGCATTCCCGGCACAATTATTTTAGCTGGTTCGGGAGACACCGACGACGGCGCGTTGAATGCTGCCGAAATCCTGCAATTAAAACTCAATTCCGAACTCGTAGTATTAAGCGCTTGCAGCACTGGCCGCGGTAAAATCACCGGAGATGGAGTTAACGGACTATCGCGCTGCTTCATCCTCGCGGGAGTACCGAGTGTCATCGTCTCCCTGTGGAATATGGGAGCAATTTCAGCCAAGTTACTGATGACTGAATTCTACCAAAATTTAGCGCGAGGCGATAACAGGGCGGCGGCATTGCGGTATGCTATGCTAACAACAAAGGCTCGATTTCCCAGTCCGATCGCCTGGGCTGCATTCACGTTAATCGGCGAAACAGAAAGTATATCTTTAGAGACTCAACAAATAGATTTAAGGAGGCTAAAAATGTCACTACCAGATAATTATAAACCTGAAGAGATTGTCGCTGGTTTAGCTAAGTTATTGCAAATATCGGAACCCAAGCTATTTGTTAATGATTTATCTGCGCTTGATGTGAGTTCTACGGATCGTCTCAATACTATAGCAGAAAAAATCAAGGCTTGGTGCGAAACCAGACCGTCTATCGAAGAGAATTTAGAGAACGAAATCGAGCAATGTGGGCCTGGTGGAAACTGTGATGATCCACCAGAAGAAATTGAGAGGGAGTTTATGGAAACTCTGATAGATAATCAGATCAGGCTGGGTTTATCTCGGCCGTCGGTTCCGGTGGTTGAAACAGATGATTCTGGGACGGAATCGGTTGAAGATTAAGGATAAATGCTGTCCCAAATTTCAGAAACTCGCCACTCACGCGAATCTCAGAAACCGGGTTTCTTCCGATATCTCTCGTGCTCAGCCGAAATTGTGGTAGAAACCCGGTTTCTCGCCACCCTATTTAAGAAATCCGAATACAAATTTCTTAATCGCAAATTCCGTAGGGGCGGGTTCACCAACCATCTTTGATTCACATCGAAAATTCACATAAACCCGCCCCCACCCAACGACAAATCTCCCATATACAACAGCCCGAAAAGATCGAATGTGTGGGGGCGGGTTTATCAATATTGTTTG
>NZ_JAUBUN010000018.1:78869-124123 GCF_036702665.1 Microcoleus sp. Aus8_D2 | reverse complement strand
TGAGTTTTACATCTGGTTGGTGAACCCGCCCCTACCGGAATTTGGTTGGTTTTACCAGGCGCACAATCAAAATTTGCTTACCGTTAATCTGTCGTTGGGTGGGGGCGGGTTTATCAATATTGTTTGTGAGTTTTACATCTGGTTGGTGAACCCGCCCCTACCGGAATTTGGTTGGTTTTACCAGGCGCACAATCAAAATTTGCCTACCGTTAATCTGTCGTTGGGTGGGGGCGGGTTTATTAATATTGTTTGTGAGTTTATTTCACCGGATATAATATGAGTATATTCTCCAAGGTTTGATGATGAACGAACCACCGCAAATTAAAAATCCCAGCATCACTCTCTATCCTTTCCACCTGCGAAATGACGGAGACGAAGGCTACCAAGAACCAGCCCAAAATGCCGATCGCATTTGGCAACACCTAGCCGATAATGTCGGCGGAAAATTCGAGTTTCCCGAACTCAAAGCCCTGAGAAATCAGCTAATTTGCTACAAAGATGGCAAGTATCACCCAGCGGGCGAAGATGCGAATTTGAGCGATCCAAAGTTACTAAAAAATGGCAAACCCTTAAATTTTACGCCCCTGACTCAGCCTAATTATCCCAATCTCCGTGGCTCGATTAATGCACGAAGGATTAACGATACCTACGCCGCAGACTTGACTTTATATTATCAAAATGCTACGATTTTAGTTGCTGATTTAAAGCAATTAAATCCCGAAGGTTGCTTGCTCTCGAATCAAATTCAAGCATCTCTGGGACAGACGTTATTCCTGTATGCGGAGCCTGTTGTCTATGATGATTATCGCAGTCTGGCGGATAAATGCGTGCGGGCTTTGGTGGGAGATGGCATCGAGACAGAATTACAAATTACTGGGACTGGAGAGTTATTTGGTAGTCCGATTTTTGAATATGATAATTCTGCCAAAAAGTGTCATATTTTAGTATGGTTGCAACAGAATCCTGATACTTTGAAGTTGGCAACATCAACTTTTAACTATCATTTGATGAATCTACTGTGTGCTCGCAGTAAAATTTTGTTTGTGTACAATCAAGCTAAGGAAAGTTATTGCCTCGGACAACAAATAGCGACTAAGCTAGATAAATTACGGCCAGAATTCACTCAAATAGAGTCGGAACCAAATCGAGAGGTTAAACTCACGAAGTTAAAGAGTTTGTTGGCGACAGTCCGCAGTTTAGTATTTGATTATACTAAGGAGTTGCGGCATTTGCGAGAATTTAGCAATACGATTGACATTAATACTGAAAATTATGAGGATGCTTATGTTAAAATTAAAGAGTTGTCCGTGGATGGTGACAATCTCCTGTTTTTAGAGAAGTTTCGGAGTTTGTGCGATCGCAAATATCAAAGTCAAATTCAAAAATACTTAAACTACCTGATGGCGAATCAGGATTTGTTCCAGCAGACAATCTCCACAATCCGCGGGATGGTGGAAATCGAACAGGCTGAACTAAGCCGGGAACAGGCAGAAAGGGAACACCAGCGCGATCGCGAACAAATACAATTGTACCAGCAAAAGGAACAAGAGCAGAAAGATCGCGATGAAGCTCAAATCCAACTCGACAAGGCAAATGAAGACAAAGAGAGAAAGCGCGATCGCCAGCTTGAGAATACCATATTTTTTGTCGGAACTGCGATCGGCGGCGGCCAAATCTTTTCAGCCGCCTATCCCCTAATCAAGGATACACCGATTTACTTGCTGCCGGATTTTTCCCGCCCGCTTCATCCTTTCACCGCCACGATTTTCTGGAGTTTGGTTTTTGGTATAGTATTCGGCTTGCTGATATTAGGTATCCTACCGCTGGCGAGAAGAATATTGCCGAAAATTGTGCCGCTGGTAAGGAAGATATTACCGTAGTAGGGGCGGCTTCCCCAACAATAATAAAACGGTTCGTAGTGCGGACTTTAGTCCGCTTTTTTTATGCTGCGGACTAAAGTCCGCACTACGAACCACTAAATATAACTGCTAGCTTGGCGGGTGAACATGGAACAGTAAATTCCGTTGGATGCGATCAATTCGTCGTGGGTTCCAATTTCGGCTATTTTACCATTTTCCATCACCGCTATGCGATCGGCAATTTTGGCCAATCCCAATCTGTGGCTGATGACAATCGTGGTTTTCCCGGCGGCGATTTGCCGGAAGATGCTGTAAATTTCGTGTTCTGTCTTGGGATCGAGGGCGGCGGTTGGTTCGTCAAAAATTAGGACTTCGGCTGTAGAAAGGCGCATGAGGGCGCGGGCGATCGCAATTCTTTGCCACTGTCCCCCCGATAAGTCGATGCCGTCTTCTAATTGTTTCCCCAAGGGTGTTTCTAAACCTTGTTCTAAACTGTTGACTTTGGCTGCAATTCCTGCTTCAGAAATCGCTGCGTTAATTGCTGTGTCATCCGACAGGGAAAGCAAGTCGCCGAAGCCGACGTTTTCGCGTACTGTCGAGGGGAAGCGGGCGTAATCTTGCATGACTACTGCGATGCGCGATCGCACGTATGCTAGAGAGTACGATCGCAAATCTTGATTGTTCCAGGCGATCGTACCACTTGTCGGGTCGTACAGTCTGCCGAGGAGTTTGCCGAGAGTAGTTTTACCCGCGCCATTTTCACCGACAAGCACAAGCATTTCACCCGGATTAACCGTTAAGTCGATATTTGCGATCGTGCTTTTAGTGCTACCGGGATAGCAAAAAGATAAATCCTTAATCTCGATACTAATTTTATCTTTTGTAGGGCGGGAATCTTGCCCGCCATCTGCTAAACTAGGCAAGCGAGATGCCACATTCAGCAGCGGCGACTGCAACTCAGGTTTCAGATCCAAAAGTTGAAAAATCGGACTGACGCCGAGGGAAATATCGTACAAATTAGTGTAATTCCCAATCAGTAATTGCAAACTTGTCTCTACTTGGACAATCAAACCCGAATACAGCGCCAAATCTCCTAAAGTGTAGCGCCCTCCCAAAGCTCCCATGACCACATAAACAAATGGCAAGGCTACACCTATTCTACTAAATATCGACCACAAAAGTACAACAATCGCTCCTTTTTTTCGCACTTGCTGCATCTCGCTAAAAAACTGCAAATATTGACCGTGCCAACGTTTTAGCCAAAGTTCCTGCAAGCCAAACAAACGCAATTCTTTAGCATATTCTTCCCCTGTCAATACTGTAGCGGATAAGTTCATCTCGCGAGTGATTTTAGCTTGCTTTTTTTGAACTCTCCAGATAAGTTTGAGATATTTTCTTTCAATGTGAATTGAGGGAAGTGATGAAACCACCATCACCACAGGAACCCACCAAGCTATTGATGCAGCCAGGCCGATCGAGGGAATGAATATACAAATTCCCGTGATTGTCATGCTGATGGTGAAGGCTAGTTGCTGTACTTGTTTAACTCCGGTTTTGGCAAGTTCTAATATATTTAATAGTTCGGGGTTTTCAAACAGGGCGATATCGTCGAAATTGGCGACTTTTTCGAGAACTTGTCCTTCAACTCCGCCTTGCACTCGATCGCGCAAAGATGTTGCTGCAAATGAACTCATGGTTTCGATAGAATCGCTGACTAATTTGAGAGTTAAGACTCCGACAATACTCCACAGCAAGATTGGGTGGGAAATCATCAAAGCTAAGGGCTGTGCTGTTCGGGTTTGCGACAGCAGCTTAGATACTTCATCAATGATTAATTTATCTAAAAATAGGACGCCAGATGGTGCAGCACCACGAACGATGTTGAGTATGATTAAATTGCGGAGTTCGATCGGTGCGGCTTTGATTATGACGCCGAGACTGCGGCGCAAAGCTTGGAATGTGGTAATTTGAAGGAGTTGCATTATTTGTTGTTAGGGATAACTGTTAACTCAATTTTTCACTCATTTTTTTATTGGTATAAGTAGCTATATTTTGCGAGCGTGAAAGGGAAGTTATTGGTGTTTTTGTTTGACTGTTGTCTCGGCTACTAGCTGAAACTAATATTATAGCTTTGAAATTAGCAGCCTGCACTCAAATTAGATAGTTGCCGTTAAAATAAGCGTTGGTTCGATCTTTGGGAATGTGAGTTTTTGTTCTGATATGATGCGGACTGAAGTCCTCACTACAAACCTCAGGACACAGCACTGCTGTGTCCCTACGGGTATGGCGGAGAAAATTATCCAAATGTCAGGCGGCGCATTGTACCGTTGTCGGTAAATTGCTGTTCGCCAATGCCAACAACTTCTACATTAATTTGGCGTTCGGAAATTGCAAATTGTCCTTGTCGCGCTGCAATTTCAACGATAATTTTATCGCCTTCAACATACACTTGATAATTAGTTGTAGCCCAGATACCTTGTTCGTGTTCAAAACTGTGTCCGTCGTCTTCATAAAGCGTCCATTCACCAATTCCCGGCCAAATTCGCATTTTTAAGGAATCGATCGACTCTTCGCCCACAAATTGCCTCACAGGCGCGATCGCAATTATCCCCCCACCGCGCGCGTACAGCGGCATTCTCTCCAAAGGCGCATGGGCCAAAATGTGCGTCGGGCCGTGATAGCATTCGCCCGTCCACCAATCAAACCAAGTACCCTCCGGCAAATACACGGCGCGGTGTTCGACTCCAGGGCGGTAAACGGGTGCAGCCATCAGCGACGGGCCGAGCAATACTTGATCGTAAAGGTGATAAGTTGTACGATCGCGCGGAAAATGATAGAGTAACGGTCGCAAAATCGGCGTTCCCGTCATCGCAGCTTCCCAAAACAAGGTGTAAATGTACGGCAACAACTGATAGCGCAAATTGATATATTCGCGGCAAATTTTCTCGGTGCGAGATCCAAAAACCCACGGTTCGTGTTGCGCCGTACTCATCGCCGAATGACCGCGCATCAAGGGATACAGCATTCCCACCTGCATCCACCGCGCGAACAATTCGGCGGTTGCATTCCCCGCAAAACCGCCGATGTCGCAGCCGACAAACTGCACGCCGGAAAGTCCCATGTTACACAACATCGGTAAGGACATTTCTAAGTGATCCCACAGCGATTGATTGTCGCCCATCCACACGGAAGAGTAACGCTGTACGCCCGCAAATCCCGATCGCGTCAGCACAAAAGATCGATCGCCCCCTCGCACTTTTCGCAACCCTTCGGCGCAAGCTTTCGCCATCATCAAGCCGTACAAATTGTGCGTTTCCGCGTGAGTTGCGCGATCGTCATCCGGGCCCTGCGGTGCATCCAGCGGAAACCAGATGTGTTCGCCGCCGTCGCCAAAAGGACGTTCCGCGATCGCAGGTTCGTTCATGTCGTTCCAAATCCCCGCAACACCCATATCTGTAAGGCTTTTGTGCAATTCACCCCACCACTGGCGCACCTCTGGGCGCATGAAATCGGGAAACACGGCTTTGTCGGGCCAAACGTAGCCGTGAAAAAGCTTTCCGTCGGCGGTGCGCACGAAATAGTCGTTTTCCACACCGCGATCGAATATTTCGTAATCTGCTTCCGGTTCGTACTTGACACCGGGATCGACAATCGTCACAACCTTGAAACCCGCTGCTTTCAAGTCTGCGATCAGTTTCGCAGGATCGGGGAAACGCTTGGGGCTCCAAGTAAACACCCGGTAGCCGCGCATATAGTCGATGTCGAGGTGGATGACATCGCAGGGAATTGCCCGATCGCGAAATTCCTTGGCCAACTCCCGCACAACGTCCTCGGATTCGTAGCTCCAGCGGCACTGGTGGTATCCCAGCGCCCATTTTGGCGGAATTGGCATCCGGCCGGTGAGCTGCGTGTAGGTAGCGAGAATTTGGGCGGGTTCCGGGCCGTAAATGATGTAGTAGTCGAGTTCCGTGTCTCTGGTTTCCATCCGCAACACCCCCGGCTTTTCGGCGCCGATGTCGAATTGACTCCAAAATGTGGTGTTGAAAAAGATGCCGTAAGCGCGATCGGGATTCAGGGCGATGTAAAATGCGATCGCCTGGTACATTTCATCTGTCTGCGAATTGTAGTCGAGGGCGTCGTTTGTCCAGTTTGTCTTGACTTCCGAGAGTTTGTCTAGCAAGCCGGTGCGTTCGCCAAAACCGTAGAAGTGCTCGTCTGTTTCAATCCGCTTCCAGGCTGCTGTTGCGCCCGCGCGCCATCCCATCGCCGATTCGCAATCGCTAGCAAAGGGTTTTCCAGATTTGTCAAAGCATTGAATTGCAGGCCGATCGCGCTTGACAGAAACTGTTATTTGTGCTGTTTCAATTTCGATTTTTTCTTCGGTTTCTCGCACTTCAAAAGGTACGATTTCCCATTGTTCGTCGGGGAGGGTTACTGAGTGCGATCGGTCTTCTACCCCCCCCTGCCCCCCCTTGCCAAGGGGGGGTGAGAATTGCATTTCTGGGGATGGGGATTGCATTTCTTGCCCCCCCTTGCTAAGGGGGGGTGAGAATTGCATTTCTGGGGATGGCAATTGCATTTCTTGCCCCCCCTTGCCAAGGGGGGGTGAGAATTGCATTTCTGGGGATGGCAATTGCATTTCTCGCCCCCCCTTACTAAGGGGGGGTTGGGGGGGGTTTGGCCGCATTCGTACTCGAATTAAGTTCGGTGCGAGTACGCTGATTTTGAGAGTGGCATTGGTACAGTTTAAGTGAATTGTGCGATCGGTTTTGTCGATCGACTTTACTGAACCGATAATTGACCAAGGCTGTTCAGTAGTTTGGAGTTTTCCGAAGTATTGCGGCATGGGTAGTTTTAGGTTTCCGTTCCTAACTATAATGGCAGTTGAGAAAGAAAGCGCGCTCTCTCTGAGGTTAGAAGCAGTCATGGCAAATGCAAAGAACAGATAGATTTTGTGTTATACTAAAAACGTGTCTCAGGAAAATAACTATGACCGCTTTAGTACAATAATTCCTAAACACCTTCGATCGCCTACCCGACTCAGAGCGGCTGGAAGTGGCGTTAGAAATTTTGAAACGAGTCATTCATTTAGACTTACCACCTTTGTCTGACGAGGATTTAGTTCTGAATGCTGAAGGACTTTTTTTAGAGTTAGATCGAGAAGAATCGGCTTATGAGTAGTCCTAATCGCGGAGAGGTTTGGCTCGTCGATCTAGGTTAAGTAGCGAAAGTCAGACCGTGCCTAGTAATTAGTATTCCGGCTTTGGATATAGACCGCGCGTTAGCGACTCTAGTTCCACATACAACAAGCTCGCGCCGTTCGAGATTTGAGGTGGAGATTAAAACTCACTTTTTGCGATCGGGAGTATTTGATGTGCAGAACATTATTACAATCCCTCACGCCAAGCTGCTGCGAAACTTGGGAAGTCTGACAACAGAGCAAATGACGGAAGTGGAAGAGGTTTTGCTTTTATGGTTGGGATTTAAAGACGCAAGCGCTGAGGAAGGCGTGGGTTAACAAATGATAATAAGTAGCTCTCTCAGATCCTGCACTATAGCAATCCTAAATCCCGATCGAGACAACGAACATAAATTTGATTTTGCTTGGGCCCAATCCATCCGTAGGGACACGGTGCCGGCGCCTAAGTCCCTACGGGTACTAATGAAAATCCTGCAAGGATTGCTACTATTATGAAGCTTTTGGATAGCTCTCACAACAAAAATACCGATCGATCCTCATTCTAAACCCTCTGGTCATCCGCGCGCTTGAGAACTACCAAAGTAATATCATCAAACACCTTTTGTTCTCCAATAAATCCCCGCAAATCGTCAATGACTGCTTGCTTGATACCTTCAGCAGTTTTGTGCCAATTGCTCGACACTACTTCACAGAGTCTTTGCAATCCGTAGAATTGGCGATCGATATTTCTAGCTTCGGTGATGCCATCGGTATACAGCACCACCCCATCCCCCGGTGCTAATTCCACAGTTGTCTGGCTAATCAGATCGGCAATGTCGTCATCTAACCCGATGGGAAATCCTAAATCGATCGTGTCAATTCGTTCGAGGCAACCGTCTTTTCTGACAACAATTATTTCCTCATGTTGACCGCTGATACTGACGATACCATCGGCATAGTTGAGGAGAACTAGGGTTAAGTTTTTCTCGCTGTTCATCCGCTGCAAATTTTTATAAATCGTGCGGTTGAGGGTATCTAAAAAGCGCACGGGATCGATTTCTTGAATCTCTTTAAAAGCGCGGACAATTGCTTGAGTCATTACCATTAAAATACCGCTTTCTAGTCCGTGTCCCGTAACATCACCAATGCCAACAGTGACAACACCATCAGTATAAAGTACATCGTAATAATCCCCACCTACCTCGTCGGTTGGTTCCATAAATCCCGCGATATCTAGACCTTCAACCGCTTGAAGTTCTTCAGGTTTGGGCAGCACCATTTGTTGCAGTTGTTTGGCAACATCAAGTTCGGCACCCATGCGCAGGTTGTCTTCTTTGAGCCGTTCGTTGAGGAGAGTAATTTCTTCATTGGCTTCAGCAAGTTGTGCGGTGCGTTTTTTCACTTTGTCTTCTAGGGTGCGATACAACAGCGCATTTTCGATCGAGATGGCGGCTTGGGAAGAGAGCATTTTGAGGACTTCTAAGCGATCGCGCGTAAAGGCTCCTGGGGTAAGATTATTTTCGAGATAGACTATGCCGATGAATTTGCCTCGGTTGACAATCGGTGCGGCTACAATTGATTTGGGTTGGTGTTGGATAATGTAGGGATCGTTGAGATAGCGTTCTTCGCAGGTGGCATCAGAGAGAACAATATCCTCCTGGGTTCTTTGCACGTATTGAATCAGGGAGAGGGGAAGGATTTCGCTGTTGTTGGTATCGAGAGATTGCAAAACGGTAATTTCCTCGCGATCGCTTTCTTTGGCAGCTTCAATTTTCAGGCGATCGCCTTCAGCTAAAATCAGAAAACCGCGTTGTGCGCCCGCATTTTCGATCGCCAAAGCCATGAGTTTAGACAGCAACTTGTCTAGCACAATTTCGCCGGAAATGGTTCGTGCTGCTTTGGTGACTGTTCCCAAATCTAGAGATCCCGAACTTTCTCCAGATGTCGAAGACGTTGTTGGAAGTGTTGCATCCAACTTCGCCGATAGGCGGCTGGATAATCGGGGTAAAAACTGCGGATATTTTTCCTCTAAATCCTCAACTTTTCGTGTTGCACCCCAGCGTTGGTAAGCATAGCGTGCTTTGGTCAGATAAAGTTTGGCAAACTCCTCTTTGTCTTTCCCCAACCAAAACTTAGCTGCGAGTTCGTTCCCCAGGGCTTCATTTTGCACAAATCCATTTTCTGCTGCCGCAGCAATGGCGCGATCGTACAAGTCCATTGCTTCTTCTCTTTTCCCAGTAATCCGAGCAATTTCTGCTTCGATCAGTAGGAATTTATTGAGGAAGTTATCGGGACAATTATTTGCCCAGATTTCGATCTGATGGCGATTTTTCTCTAAGATTTCCCAATATTCTTGTTTGTCCCCATCGCTTGCTGTTGGGTAAAGAGCAGTCAAAATCAGACTGTAGTAATAGTAATGTTCAAATTGATTGGCGATACCTGAAACAAATACTACTGTTTCCTGGCTCTCCCGAGCGACTTGAAGTGCATTTTCCTCGCCTCCATACAAATATAAAATTTGGCTTTTAAAAATGTTGTACGTCGCCACACCGGGCATAAACCGGGTATCCCGCCACATCTGCACGCATTCTGCTTCGTCGAAGCGGTCGTCGCTCAAGGAGAATTTATCCCTCGTTAATCCCTGCAAATTAAAGAGGAAGTGCTGCTCTATGTGCTGCATACCAGCAAACGCATAATTTTTGATGCGATTCAAAAAATCCAGATGTTTGTTGGATTCTTCGAGGACGCTCGTAAAGTCATCGTTGGCAATAATGCGTTGCATAATCAAGTTATAGGAGTTGTAGCTGGTGTAAACATCTCCCGTTTCTACCCCTGCTTTATAGCCCGCTCTGAGGATGGGAATGCTGGTTCTCAAATGACTGCGCCAAGGACTGATATGAGCGCCAAATAAGTTAAAAACCTTAGAGGTTAAATTATTGTACCGCTCGTTCAGTTTTAAAGCGAGTTGACCGAATTTATAACCTGTTTCATATTCGCCCAATGCCGAACCCGAGATGATTCCCCAGACCGCATAGCCAGAAGATGAAACCTCTGAATTGCCGTATTCGATCGAAAGATTGGTCATTTTCAAGGAAATCAACGCGAATAAATTTTGATCGGTAAAATAAGCAGATCCCGTCATATTTATTAACAGGTTCATACAAGCTTTAATTTGGGAATCTGTCATTTCTGGTGCGTCGATCGAATCCGCGATCGCAAATCCTTCTACTTCTAAAGATGCTCTATAAATCTGTAACTCGCGATTGAAGGTGGCGAGAATCTCTTCTTGATTCTGAGCCGGCACGGTAAGTCCAAAATTGGCTAAAGCTTCCGAACCAATTTCCAGATTTTCTAAGTATTTTCCGGTGTTATCGTAGAGAGCTAAACGAATATTTTGAATTTCCGCATTGTCTAAGTCCGAGCGAGCGTTATTGAGCGTCAGATCGAAGAGTTCTTCTGCTCTTTCAAAGTTACCACAGAGATATTCGCACTCAGATAGTTCTCGGTGTAGCGAGAAAGCCAGTTCGTAACGATCTTGCCAAAGGTTCGTCGGTAAGAGGCCGATCGCGATCGAAAAGTGTCCCGCCGCAGGTTCGTAAGCCGTTGAAGTTTTGGCTTTATTTCCCGCTCTTTGATTCAAGCAAACAAGTTGGTAGATTTCTGCTGAATCGGTTATTAACTCTACGGCTGCATTGAGATGGTTGACGATATCAAATAATTTTTCTTCTAATTCTTGTTCGGTGCTATTTTTGTAAAGCAGTTGACCGATTTTGAGATGAATCTTTTTTCGATCGGCTTCGGGAATGAGTGAATAAGACGCTTGTTGGACGCGATCGTGCAAAAATTTATAATCAACTTGTACATCTTCCGTCCCAATTTGCGTATCTTGGTCAAAAACGAGGGGGATTTTGTAGGATTCGCCCAGAGGAAGGATTAACCCTTTTTGAAGTGCTTCCCAAAGATCGGTGGCGGTTTGCGATCGCGATTTTTCGCTAACTACTGACAGAACGTCTAAATCAAACTTATTGCCAACGCAAGCCGCTAATTTTAAGATTTCTTGAGTTTGGGGGTCGAGTTGTCGGATTTTTCCGCTCATTAAATCGACAACGTTATCGGTAATCTCGATTTCTTGAATTTGCTCCCAATCCCATTGCCAAGTGCCACTGTTGAAGTCAAACTCAAATAAGCGATCGCTATAGAGAGATTTCAAAAGTTGATTTAAAAAGAAGGGATTTCCCTGAGTTTTCTGGACGCACAGTTCGGCAAGGGGGGTTGCTTTTTCGCGATCGCAGTGCAGCGTATCGATAATGAGTTGAGTCACATTGGCTAAATCTAGCGGTTCGATGACGATATTATCGACCGTAGCTCCAACTTCCTCAATTTCATGTAACGTTAAAATTAGAGGATGAGAGGGACTAACTTCGTTATCTCGATAAGCTCCAATGAGTAATAAATATTGACTGTCGGGCGCAGTCATCAGGAGTTGAATGAATTTTAAAGAGGCGGAATCTGCCCACTGTAGATCGTCTAAAAATAAAACGAGAGGATGTTCTTTTTTGGCGAATACACCTATGAATTTTTGAAAGACTAAATTGAATCGATTTTGAGATTCTGTTGGGCCTAAACTGGGAACGGGAGGCTGTTTCCCCACCAGGAGTTCGACTTCGGGAATCACGTCAACAATCACCTGACCGTTGCTTCCCAATGCTTCTAATAGTTGCGTCTTCCAAAAATCAAACTTATCTTCGCTTTCCGTGAGTAACTGTCGCACTAATTCTTGAATGGCTTGAATCAGAGAAGCATAGGGGATATTGCGTTGGAACTGATCGAATTTACCGCTGACAAAAAAGCCGCGCTGCCGGACAATTGGTTTGTGAATTTCGTTAACTAAGGACGATTTTCCAATTCCAGAGTAACCGCTAACAAGCATTAACTCGATGCAAGAGCCTTCCCCTGCTATCCGTTCAAAGGCCGCCAATAAAATTTCAACTTCTCGTTCTCTCCCATAGAGTTTTTGTGGGATTTCAAATTTACCTGAAAAATCCTGCCGGCCGAGAGGGAATTTTTCAAAGTTTCCACCGCTGAGGAATTGATTTAAACAAGCTTCTAGATCGGCTTTAATCCCAAAAGCACTCTGATATCTCTCTTCGGCTCTTTTTGCCAAAAGTTTCACGATCAAACAAGACAGCGATCGCGGAAGTTCTGGATTGACTTCATAAGGCGGAGTGGGTTGCTTGGCGATGTGACAGTGAACCAATTCCATCGGATCTGTAGATTGAAATGGCAACTGTCCGGTCATTATTTCGTAAAGCGTAACGCCAAAAGAATAAAAATCCGTCCGGTAATCAACAGTACGATTCATTCTTCCCGTTTGTTCTGGAGACATATACGCTAAAGTTCCGACTAACAGATTAGGATTGCTAATCGTTTGGCTTTCTCGATACAGCTTAGAAGAAATAGAGAAATCGCTGATTTTTGCCTGTTCTGTTTCTAGATTAACGATAATGTTTTGCGGTTTAATATCTTTATGAATAATTTGATTGTAATGAAGTTCCCCTAACGTTTGGGCTAACTGAATTGCGAATCGGAGATATTGTTGCAGTTCTAGCTTTTGGGTGGCGAGGACGCGCGCTAAATCTTGACCGCCAAAGTCTTCGAGAACCAGTAATGGAGTGTTGCTGTAAGTTTCCAGGCTGTAGAATTTGACAATGCCTAAGATATTTAGATTTTTGACAATCTCGTATTCATGCTTGAATTTAGCAATATCTGTCGTTGTTAGATAATCCGCTTTGAGCGTCTTGAGGATGACGGGGTTGCGATCGCGAATTCTAAGGCCTCGATAAACGACTGTTTTGGAGTTTTCATTCAGTAATTCAACAATTTGGTAATTTTGAAAGTTCTGGATCATTGAATTTCTCCTGGCTGACTCTTCTGAACTATTTTTGCTTAAGCACTACCAGCTTTATTGCAAGGTTCTCACGGTGGTTTGCGCCATAATCATCAGTACGCCACTTTCTAAACCGTTTCCGGTGACCTGCGTACTTCCTTAAGGTGTTTGCTTACCAACCCAGAAACTCAACCGCTTTCGGCGGTGGTATATATGCCATTCACACAATTTACACGCCTGCGATAGAATGTCAATATCTGGTAGAAAACCTCACGCTGTTAGTCTACCCTCCTACTTCATCGACAGGTTCCATGAAACCGGCAACATCTAAACCTTCAATTGCTTGGAGTTCTTCAGGTTTAGGAAGCACCATTTGTTGCAGTTGTTTGGTAACATCGAGTTCGGCACTCATGCGCAGGTTGTCTTGTTTGAGACGTTAGTTGATTTAACTTAATATATTGGCTTGCGACAGAGACATAATTAGATATCTCCTAAAAAGATTCTGTCAGCCTTACAATATCTGAGAAAAAACCCAATTTTAGGAGATGTCTATTGTACAGCATCAATTTATCTAATTCCCAAAAAATATGTAAAGATTTATTTCTAACCTTCAAGCAGGCGACTCCAGTCTCGCATCACCTACATTTGAATCTGCCGACTAAAATTCGCACTACAAACTGTCACGATCGAGAGCCGGCGATCGCTCTTCACCGCGCTTGAGAACCACCAAAGTAATATCATCAAACACCTGTTGTTCTCCAATAAATCCCCGCAAATGGTCAATGGCTGCTTGCTTGATACCTTCGGCAGTTTTGTGCCAATTAATTGCAATCACTTCACACAGTCTTTCCAATCCGTAGAATTGGCGATCGATATTTCGCGCTTCGGGGATGCCATCAGTGTACAGCACCACTCCATCTCCCGGTGCTAATTCCACAGTTGTCTGGCTAATCAGATGGGCAATGTCGTCATCTAACCCGATGGGAAATCCTAAATCGATCGTGTCAATCCGCTCGATTTTACCCCCTTTCCTCACAACTAAAATTTCCTCGTGCTGACCGCTGATGCTGATTATACCATCCGCATAGTTTAGGATAGCTAACGTCAGGTTTTTGTCGCAGTTCATGCGCTGAACATTTTTGTAAATTGTGCGGTTTAGGGTATCTAAAAAACGTACCGGATCTGCTTCTTGGATTTCTTGGAGTGTCCGAACGCTTGCTTGAGTCATCACCATCAAAATGCCGCTTTCGAGTCCGTGTCCGGTGACATCGCCGATGCCAAGAGTAACAACGCCATCCGCATATAGGACATCATAATAATCGCCTCCTACTTGGTCGGCTGGTTCCATGAACCCGGCAATATCTAAGTCTTTAATTGCTTGGAGTTCTTCGGGTTTAGGCAGAATCAATTGCTGCATTTCTTTGATAAGATCGAGTTGGGTACTCATGCAGAGATTGTCGGATTTGAGGCGTTCGTTGAGGGCAGAAATTTCTGCGTTAGCTTGGGCAAGTTCAGCGGTGCGTTCTTTGACTTTATCTTCTAGGGTTTCAAATGCTTCTTGCAGTTGGCCAGCCATGCTGTTGAAAGACTGTTCTAAGGTTTCGATTTGTTGAATTTCCACAAAGTCCTTGGTATCTATTCGTCGCTCCAGGTTGCCATCCGCCAGTTCTTTAGAAGCTTGAGTCAGTCTGAGAATCGGATTTGCGATCGCGCGGGCGGTGATGATACCAAGGATGAGCGCTACTCCCAATGCCGCCAAACTTAGCAAAACTGTATTGCGAGTATTTGCATTAATTTGCTCCATAAAATCTGACTCTGGAACCACTATAGCTACTAACCAGTTTAAGCCCCATCGATCTTGATAGGGTTGGATGTGAACGAGTTGGAGATTGCCATTTAAATCAAAAGTAAAATTTTCAGGGGCGCTGATGCTATCTAATGTTTGAAATTTTGCCAGTATTTGTGCGGTAGTTTTCTGAATAATTGGTTCCTGGCTTTGAAGGGCCAAGAGACGTTTTTCGCTATCCGCATTTTTGACAAACGGCGCCTCATCGGTTGAACTAGCAACAATCTCACCAGATCGTTCTAGAATGAATACTTTTCCATTGGGGCTAATTTTTAATGTTTTCAAAAAATTGCTAATTTGTGCTAGAGTAACCTCTGTGCTAAAAACCCCTCTAAACTCACCATTTTCTGCATACATAGGAGTGAGAGCATCCATCCTTAATATCTTGCGCGAGAATGAGATAAAAATCTGACTCCAGGTGGGTTTTCCGGCAGCAACGGCTGCTTTATAAAAGGGACGCTTGCGCGGATCGAAGGGTTCACTTGCTAGCTCTTTTCCAAGCTGACCGTCTTGAGTTAACTCGTAAGAAACTCGGTTGGGAACGGAGTATCGATCGCGCACTTTTAGTTCAAATGTTTCTGGGCTATTTCGCACAATTCCTAATGAATTCCCCTGGTTGTTGGCATAGATAAAATAATCTGTTTGGTTTTGGATTTTTAGTTGATTTAAAAAATAATATTTTAATTGTTCAAAGTCATCGGGATTGAGTTCGCCGCTATTAACTTTGGCTGCATTAATGCGATTTAAAAACTGTAAAGACTCTAAATAGGAGTGAATGTTTTCCTCGACTCGTTGAGCAACGCTGTTTTGTAGGTTGCTGACCAAATCGTTGACAGATTGCTGCCCGCTGCGAAACGAAAGATAGCTAACCAGCCCAACCGCAGCAAAAATTTGCAGTACGAAGGGCAGTATCAGGGTAGTGCGGAGGCCGAGATTGGACGAGGCTCGGGTAGTATTTGGTGAAATTTGCTTGGCACTCATTGGTTTGAGGATAAAGTTAAACATATAGCCTTTCAAGCGAAAGATGAGGTACTATAGGCCAAACCGCGCATAGGGCATAGGGCATAGGGCATAGGGCATAGGGCTATCCTCACTTTTTTGAGAACCGCTATAAGTGGATAATGTTAATATACAGTCGAGCTGACTCATGAAGTGCATCGCATATCACCATCTTATTCTAATCAGTAGAAGAGAGATAATTAACTGTAGCTTACAATTATACTTGCTCTACTAACGTTACTGTTATTTAATTGTTTTTAAAGTATAAATTAATAGCGATCTAAATAAAATATGTTAATTTGCTACAGTAGCTAAGTAACGTAGGTGAGGCTTCACAGGAAATAAGAATAATATCGGTATCGCGTTAAATTTTAGCACCGTGCTGTTTGAGCAGCTTAACAATCTCCGGAGTGGATGATTTTTCAGCAATGCTTAAAGCAGTTGCACCATTTTTATTGCGAGCGTTCACATCCGCACCATTTGAAAGGAATAACCTCACTAATGCAGGTTTTAATTGCGGGGAAATACCATTGCTTGGTTCCACAATTCTCATCAACAGAGTGGTATTATCGTAAGGATCGCGAGCGTTGATATCAGCACCGCGAGCGATTAATAATTTTACCATATCGATACTTCCACGGGACACTGCACTGTACAGTAAACCTGAAGGAACTTGGGCTTGATTTTTGAGCAGCAATTCAATTATCTCTTGCTTCGTTTTTTCAGACTCAAACCTATTGATTACATAAAAAAAAGTGTTATCGTTCACCTTGGCGCCTCGATCGATCAAGGCTTTCATTGCTTGAGAATTGCCGCTTTCTGCTGCGATGTTGAGTGCCGTGCGTTCGTTCCGATCGATCGCCTCCAGAGCCGCACCGCTGGCGATTAATAGGTCGATCGCCCCGCTGCTTCGTCCAGCAGCCGCCGCGTGCAGGGGCGTTTGTCCTGATTTGTCGAGATCCTTTACATCCAATCCTTTTTGCAGAAACAACCGTACAATTGCCTGATTCGGGCCAAAAGCAGCGGCGTGTAACAGCGTTTTGTCTAAATAACTGTTGAAATGAATATCTACATTTTTGGCCAGGAGTCTTTCAACTTCTAACAAATTGCCCGTGTAAGCAGCACTAAACAGCAGAATGTTGATATTATCTACTTTGGGCAATTGCCATTCATCGAAGATATCGCCAAGTCTAACTCGATCGCCCTGCCAATGCACAGACACAAGTTGCACCATGTCAACACTTCTACTATTCAACTCTCTTCCAGCCGCATCGAACAGAAATACATCGCAGGGGGCATCGCTTCCTCCACCGGGCATAGAAAATAGCATCGGATATCTGAGAATCGCGATCGCATATTTGCCGTCTGGACTCCAATTAGCGCTGCGAATACCCGCTTTCATAATTTGTCCAGACGCCACCAAGAGAATAATTAACAAGCCTAAAATACTAAGACAGCCAAAACGAAAGAAACGCATCACGATCTTAAAGTAGCTTATGCGATCGACTATAACTCAAGACTCTGGCGATCGCACGGTTTGGAATCTGCAAGCCAAAAATCGCACGCGCCCGCAAATCCTCAAACCTATCTTTCAAAAGCTAAGGTTTGTAGTGAGGACTTTAGTCCGCATCTATAGAAGGACTAAAGTCCTCACTACAAACCAGTCTTAGGATGGTTATTTGGTTCGGAAATAATTTGATAGAGGGACTTTTTGACGATCGGCAAAATTTGCTGCAAGCTGGAGTTGTAGCTGTCGTGTTAGATTCCCGATTTACAACTCATGAAAAAACATTCATCCAGCAAAGCCCGCGCATTCCCGTTGCAGCTTGTCCTGATTGTTCCCTTCGTGCTGCAAGTTTTTGGCGCTGTTGGACTCGTGGGATACCTATCCTTCAAAAATGGCGAGAAAGCTGTTCAGGATCTAGGTGAACAGCTAATGAAGCGCACCAGCGGTGAGGTAGATCAGCATTTGACTAGCTATCTGTCGATTCCGCAGCAAGTCAGCCAGCTAAATGCCAATATCATTCGTATGGGATTGCTCGATTTGCGCGATCGTAAAACTCAAGGCAAATACTTCTGGTATCAAATGCAAGCCTACGATCTGAGCTACATCAGCATCAACCTTCCCAACGGGGAAGCAGCAGGAGCTTCCCGCTACGATGGTCATACTGTCACCATTGACGATATACCAACCAGAACTCCAAGCCTCCCCAACAATAATACCACTTACTCCACCGACAGCCATGGCAACCGGACTCGCATTTTGACTACAAGTCCTTGGGACACCCTCAACGAGCCTACATATATTGAACCTGTGAAAGCAGGAAAACCTATGTGGGTTCCGATTTTTACATTTTACGATCCCAGCTATCCTCCCTACATTGCAGCATCAGCAGCTCGTCCAGTTTATGATGACAACAAAAAACTGATTGCCCTGGTGGCGGCAGATATTCATCTATCAAAACTCAGCGAATTTTTGCGAAACTTAGATGTCAGTCGCTCCGGCCAAGTGTTTATTATGGAGCGCGATGGAATGTTGATTGCCAATTCCTCCCAGGAGGAGCCTTTTGTCGTAGCAAATAAACAAATTAAGCGCCTCAAAGCCACCGACAGTGCTAACCCGGTTGTACGGAGTATTGCGCAGCAGATTCAGCAACAGATTCCCGACTTTCATACTATTACCAACACTCAAAAACTGAACCTCGATTTTCAAGGAGAAAAATATCACGTACATATTGCGCCCTGGCGCGACAAATACGGGTTGGACTGGTTGGTAGTAACTTGCATCCCGGAAAGCAGCTTCATGGCACAGATTTATGCCAACACCAAAACCACGATTCTGCTGTGTTTTGGGGCGCTGGCTGGGGCAATGTCGATCGGCATTTTCACCTCCCGCTGGATTGCCCATCCCATCCGACGCTTAAATCAGGCAAGTAAAGCAATCGCATCCGGCAATTTAGAACAGACAGTCGCACCAGGAAACATCGCAGAAATCAATATTCTCGGCCGCTCTTTTAACCACATGGGAGAGCAATTGCGCGAATCTTTTATCGCTTTGGAAAACAGCAATGCAGAACTAGAAGAAAGAGTAGAAGAACGTACCCTCGATCTCAAAACTGCATTACAGGAATTGCATCGCACCCAGGCCCAGGTAATTCAAAGTGAAAAAATGTCTAGTTTGGGACAACTGGTGGCTGGAGTTGCCCACGAAATTAACAACCCCGTCAGCTTTATTCACGGAAACCTCACTCACGTCCAAGAATACACCCAGAATTTGTTAATTTTTTTGCAACTCTATCAACAACACTATCCAAATCCGGTGAATGAAATTCAAAGCGAAGCCGAAGAAATTGATTTAGAATTTATTCAAGAGGATTTGCCCAAAATGCTTTCATCCATGCAACTGGGCACCGATCGCATTCGGAACATTGTGCTTTCCCTCCGCAATTTTTCCCGTACCGACGAAGTGGATCTTAAATCTGTCAATATCCATGAAGGGCTAGACAGCACTTTGATGATTTTGCAACACCGCCTCAAAGCTCGCTCAGAAAGACCGGAAATTCATACGATCAAAAACTACGCAAATTTACCGCCAGTCGAGTGCTATCCAGGCCCGCTGAATCAAGTGTTTATGAATATTCTCTCCAATGCCATTGATGCCTTGGAAGAGAAGAATGCTCGCCGGAATTACCAGGAAATTAAAGACAATCCCCGTCAAATTACGATCGCCACCTCTGTAATCGATGCCGAGTGGGTGGAAATTGCGATCGCCGATAACGGTGCGGGTATACCGAAAGAGATCCAACAACGCATTTTCGATCCTTTCTTCACAACTAAACCTGTTGGCAAAGGAACGGGAATGGGAATGTCAATTAGCTATCAAATTGTTACTGAAAAACATGGCGGAAAACTGGAGTGTTTCTCTACTGTGAATGAGGGAACAGAGTTGGCGATTAAAATTCCTATACGACATAAAAAATGACTGTCGTAGCTAAGCTGAAGGAAGACGTTATTATACTTATTGCATAATTTTTCGATCGATCGCAAAACGCCACAGTGTCCAGTCTTGTATTTCATCTAACCACAAACCTCAGATACTCGTAGGGAAACGGCACTGCCATGTTGTGTATTTGGGGCGATCGCAAACTACGATATCATATGATTGCGAGCAACGCAGCAATCCCATTTAACCTTGACGATTTTTGAGCGCCTTGAAATACTACAGCCAACATCCTAACGCTTTCTCGATCGACTATCTCAACGACTTGCGAGGAGCAATTCTCGCTTCACCTTATTTTGCCATCAACAACCTCAACCGCGATTTCATCGGCACAAAAGGCTTTTCCGTAGTATTCCAGCGCGCCCAAATCGCCGAAGTAGAGGGCCGCTTCCCGTTGTTCAAACCCTACCTAGACCGAGCATTACAGCCTGAATGCAACGCTTTTTACCTCAATCCCCTACTGCTGGCTGAAGGTTCCCGTGTCGATCCGCATATCGATCGATCTTTGCGATCGTACTGCAAAACCGTCGAACCTCCCGCAGCCGTCAGCGTTTTGTACGTACAAGTACCCCCAAACTTGCAAGGCGGAGAGTTGATACTGCGGCGCCACAAACAGCAAGTCGGACAGATTAAGCCACAAGCCAACTCGCTGATCTATTTTCAAGGAGATTTGACACACTCAGTCAACGCCGTAAAAAGTAGCGGTACTCGCTTAAGTTTGGTGTGCGAACAGTACAGTTTGAGCGCCACAGAATTGCAAGATATTCCCGGATTCACAATCGAGTCTCGGGCGGCGAAAGCAAAAACGAAGTGACGTTTATTTGATAATTGATATCTTCCGTAAATTAGCCACAATACTTGTAGGGGCGGGTTAACCAAAAAACTTTGACTCAAACCAACAATATCTATAAACCCGCCCCCACCACGCGACAAAATTCGATCGCGCGCAATTCAACGGACATGAGATGAGCTAGTATGGTACGTCAGCTTTGAACCGTCAATTATGGATAAAATAACGCGCTGCTGACGCACCCTACAACTGGAATGAGAATTAAATAACCTGTAATCTCGATAATTGTGGGATGGGCGTCTCGCCCGTCCCAAAGCAATGAATAGATAACCTGTAATCTTGATAATTGTGGGATGGGCGTCTCGCCCGTCCCAAAGCAATGAATAGAGAATATCTAATCTTGATAATTGTGGGATGGGATCTTCGGCCCGTCCCACCGCTGCTGACGCACCCTACAACTCAAATCCGGCCGTTATCTGCGCTCCGGGCGATCGCCCCTTCAGAAAAAATTAAAATTCTGTAGCCTACGATACATTTATTTCCTTAATGATTGTTTACACTTTCCAAGTGTAGATTGTGTACTCTCGATAATTCTCCAAAACCCTAAACGAGTGCGTTGTTTGCTGGACTGCGATTTATCGATCGTCGAACCATTAAAAACCATAAGTAGTTTTGACCAGAATTCATCGGAATTAACTCGCACAAAATTTTTGAGCTGACCCGGGCGAAAATTAGCTACTAAATCTGTGCAGCGCCGACATCTATCATGTTGACTCAAGTTAGTACAGTATCCAGTCATCTATTTGCTTGGTAATAATCGAAATCCAACCGCATCTATGGAACACCGGATTCTCACCAACACGGACGGCGAAGAGATTCCGCCTCGCTCCTCCAATCTTTGAGAGCCTGCCAAACAAGGCATTCTCCAAAAAGTTAGGTGAGACTAAAAATCAATACGGTTGACAAATAGGCTTTTTGACGAATTTCTTCAGTCAACCAGATTGTGGTACGGGCGGGTGCCGGTGAATAATTCATGAAATAATCGACTGTATTAAGGCCGGCACGCGCCTCTGTTTCTTAAGTCAACCGTATTGGACTAAAAATGTTGCTAAATCCAACATATTCGTCAACGGTTAGACCTGCACTAACCTATATTTTTTCACAGCTACTTGTCCCTAATACCCATAAAAATAACCATGAGTGGAAACGAATCGCGCATTCAAGCAATTTCTCAAATCGTCAACCGCCAAATAACTCCTGCCAAGCCTCCCAAGCGGTTAGAAGAAATGTGGGCAACAGACGTGTTTAGTCTGAGCAAAATGCAAGAAAGCCTGCCCAAAAGCATTTTCAAATCAGTAAAAAATACCATTCAAACAGGTACAACACTCGATCCTTCCGTAGCCGATGTAGTTGCAGTAGCAATGAAAGATTGGGCTATTTCCAAAGGCGCGCTGTACTACGCCCACGTATTTTACCCGCTAACCAACAGCACCGCCGAAAAACACGACGGTTTCATCTCCGTCCAAAGCGACGGTTCCGTCATCTCAGAATTTGCAGGTAAACTGCTAGTACAAGGCGAACCCGACGGTTCCTCCTTCCCCAACGGCGGCATTCGCTCCACCGCAGCCGCTCGCGGATACACAGCCTGGGATGTCACCAGCCCCGCCTATGTCATGGAAACAGACAACGGCATGACATTGTGCATTCCCACTGTTTTCATCTCCTGGACAGGTGAAGCTCTAGACAAGAAAACCCCGCTTTTGCGCTCCATTGCTGCCATGAACAAAGCAGCAACCAGAGTCTTAAAGCTGTTAGGAAATACCGAAGTCGCTCCCGTAAATTCCAGTTGCGGTGCCGAGCAAGAATACTTCCTGATCGATTCCAACTTCGCCAACAGCCGCCCCGATTTGTTATTAGCAGGTCGCACCCTGTTTGGCAAGCCTCCTGCCAAAGGTCAGCAATTTGACGACCACTATTTTGGAGCAATTCCAGAGCGCGTTCAAGTCTTCATGCAAGAAGTAGAAGAAAGAATGTACCGCCTGGGAATTCCTGCCAAAACTCGCCACAACGAAGTAGCACCAGGCCAGTTTGAAATTGCACCCTTTTTTGAAGCAGCAAACGTCGCCAGCGACCACCAACAATTAACCATGACAATTCTGCGCAACACAGCGAAGAAACATGGTTTTATGTGCTTGCTGCACGAGAAGCCTTTCGCAGGAATCAACGGTTCCGGCAAACACGTCAACTGGTCAGTCGGTAACGCCACCCAAGGCAACTTGTTAGACCCCGGCGATACACCCCACTCTAACGTACAATTCCTAGTGTTCTGCGGCGCAGTGATTCGCGGCGTTCACAAATACGGCCCCTTGTTGCGCGCGGTAGTTGCAACTGCTAGCAACGACCACCGTTTGGGTGCAAATGAAGCTCCGCCAGCGATTATGTCTGTCTATTTGGGTTCGCAATTAGAAGATATCTTCGAGCAAATTCGCCAGGGAGGAATTAAGGGTTCCCAAAATCGGGGAATCATGAATTTAGGCGTAGAAACACTGCCTGTTTTCGTAAAAGATGCCGGCGACAGAAACCGGACTTCACCCTTTGCCTTTACAGGAAACCGCTTTGAATTCCGTGCAGTAGGTTCCGGTCAATCTGTTTCCGGCCCGCTGGTGGCGATGAATACAATTCTTGCCGATTCTTTGGACTGGGTTGCTAACAAATTAGAAAGCGATTTGGCTAAAGGAACTGACTTGAATGCTGCCATCCAAACACTCTTGAAAGAAGTGATGGACGAGCACGGCGCCGTGGTATTTGGTGGCAACGGCTATTCTGAAGAATGGCACAAAATGGCTGTTGAGGAACGGGGTTTAGCTAACTTGCGGACTACCGCAGATGCTTTGCCGGTATTGAAAGCAGGATACATTGAAGACTTGTTTGCCAAGACAGGCGTTCTGACTCCGGTTGAATTGGAAAGCCGTTTTGATGTGTATGCAGAGCAGTATTTGCTGGCTATTGAAGTCGAAGCAAAACTGGTCGGAAGCATTGCCAAAACCATCATTTATCCCGCAGCGGTGAGATATTTGTCGGATCTTTCCAGCACGATTGCTGGCTTGAAAGAGATTGGCATTGAACTCGAAAAGGCAACTGCTCAAAAAGTCGCGACGCTGGTTAAGTCGATGATGGATACTGCGAGCAAGTTGAGTGATGCTTTGAGCAAGCACGATTTTGCTACAACTGAAGAGCATATGCAGTATGCTTCGCAAACCATTCGTCCTTTGATGGATGAGGTTCGTCAGTATGTTGATGCTTTGGAAGCTGAAGTGGCTGATGATTTGTGGCCGCTGCCTACTTATCAAGAAATGCTGTTTGTTAAGTAATCGCAAACCTGGTTAATTTCGGGCGAGATTTGTCGGGACACTCCAAGAGCCTTTCTTGGTGTCAACTTAAGGTCAAACCTAGTCAGAGACTGTTATTTGACTATTAAATCTAGATCCCCCCGGCGCCCCCCGGATAGTCGGGGGGGACAAGATTCTTCTCAAAGTCCCCCGACTATCCGGGGGATGCGAGGGGGATCTGAACCATGGTAAAAACGATATTTATCAAAGGTTTCAGGCTTAAGTTGACACGAAGAAAGGCTCTTGGAGTGTCCTTTTATGTCGTTTCCTGCATGGCGATGATTTAACCGCAGAGAACGCAGAGGGAGAATAAAGCATTTCAGCGCTCCGGGCAAACAGGCAAAGCTCGCCTCTGGCGCTGCCGCGCTTGAGCCGTTGAATTGTACCCTACAAGGGTTACTTGACCTAGATCGTCCATCACCCAACCTCCAGCCGGAATCACTGGCTGCGGCTGAATTTCTATTTCTGCCTTTGTAGCCTGTAGATTCTGACTTCCACCGACGGCTGGTTCCACCCAACTAAACTGGGTAGAATCGCTGCTGAGCAAATCATTTGGGTTCGCAGGTACTCCTCCTTTACCAGTAATAGTAAACTCGTTTCCCGCCCCTTGAGTGCAAGGATTAGCCACAATTAACGCATCTGGAGAGATCGCATTTTGCGGCAATTCTACCAATCCTTGAGCCGGATTGATACCAGCAGTGCTAAAGGTTACTGCCCCTTGCAAAGCCGGGCCAGCCTGTTGCGAAATAGCGGCGATATCGCTCGTGGGAATTAAAGAAGTTGGATTTACTTGTAAGTTGGCAAATTCAGCATCAGTCAATCCTAAACTGCTTCTAGCTGTTTCGCGATTAACGCTCGTAAAACCAAAGATATTCGGGACATTCACCGCAACTTGCCCGCCCCTAGCCGTGCGAGCACTAGCTTTAATGTCGCTATTTTATCGCGGTAGAGCCACCAAAATATCGCTGTTAATTCTGATATTTCCACTGTCAGAAATACCTGCATCGGTCGTAATTCTGCTATTGCGCCGCAACTGAATGCTTTGTGCTTGCAGATTAATATTTGCCCCAGTACCAGATACAGTTGTACCATCAATGCTGGCTTTGTTATCCAGGGCGATCGAGTTTGCAACCACATTAATATTACCAGCTCTTCCCGTTCCCAAAGCCTCAACATTGACTGTGGCTCCATCCCGGACAATCAATTGATTAACGTTCAGATTTAGCGAACCTGCATTCCCCGTAGCGTTGGGATTGACAACAGTGTACGCTTTGCCAGTGGAAGCCTCAATTTTACTTCTGAAGCCACCGTTACTCGCGATACCTTGCACTTCTAGACGATCGGCATTAATCGTAATATCTCCCGCATCTGCTGCACTCAAAGAACCCGCAGTAATAACGCCCCCACCTCGCAGAGTGAGCCTGGGTGTAGAGAGGCGGATCTCTCCACCCCGACTAAAGCTTGAAGTTTCAGAGCCAATCACACTAAGCCTGTAGCCCGCAGTCCCCAAAACTCCCGATTCGCCACTCACTTCGATCGACTCTGACGCTCTGACAGTTAAATTTCCTCCGGCCCCCCCACTCCTAGAAAACACGCTTTCACCAAAAATCGCACCCGTCGATAAAGTAATTACAGCTCCATCCGAAACACTCAGCCGCTTAGTGTCGATCGTAATATCCCCAGCTTTCCCATTCCCATCGAAAGAGCTAGTAGCCAGAGTAGTTTGCGCCGTAACTCCACCCAGACTCCCCGACAATTCTACAGATTCATTCGTTTTAATCGCGATATTCCCCGATGCTCCATCACTACGGCTGATGGTGACGAGATTTGAGCCATCGCGCATCATTAACCGTTGTGCGTCAACAGTTATACTTCCGCCTTGGCCGGTACTTCCGCGAGTTGTGCCGCTGTTGAGCACTGAGCTGATCAATTCGACGGTGTTAGCACGGATATTCAGATTTCCGGCATTTGCAGCACTAAAGGTACTGGTACCGCCCAGTGCCCCATCGCGCAGCAGCAGCCGTCCGGTGTCAATGTTAATATTTCCAGCGGCTCCACTACCAGTAGTACCAGCACTCAGCATAATTTGCGGGTCAAAAGGGTTGAACGATCCAGAGGCTAGATATTGGCTGTAAATCCGCAGATAGCCTTCAATTCCCAGCCCGCTCATTTCTACTGAGTCAGTAGCGCGGATGTTTAAATTGTTCCCCTTCCCATCTCCCAGTGTGGCGGTGAGAATTTGCGACCCTTTATCTACTCGCAAGTTTTGGGCATTAATATCAATACTTCTGCCATCAATATTCGAGAGTGTCAGGCTATAAATTCCCGAACTGCTGACAGTGACGTTTGAACCTTTGATGTCAATTTTTCCACCTCCTAAGCCACTGGTATTTATAAAAGCACCGTTCATTTCAATATTGCCGAAGTTCTGAATATTGCTGTAGTTTAAATTCACACCTAAAGCTGTTGGTTCAAATTGCACTAAACCTGGACTCTTGACGCTACCCAGAAGAATTTGTCCAGTATAAGCTGTTAAATTTCCTCCTGGCAGTTGGATGTCTCCACCAATTAATGCTAAAGTTTGACCGGGGTCTACTGCTAAACCAAGTTTGTTAGAAACAGGAATTTCTACGGTAAGTGGCGGTAAGGTTGGTGTGGGGCCAATTGCTTGCGAAGAGTTGACAATTCTACCGGGATTGTCTCGAAATCTCAAACCTACAGGAATATTAATTGCTAATAACGGCACTTGGCTGGGGTTCGCGCTGCTAAATTCAAAGCTATTATTAAAAACAATACTATCAGCACTCGAACCGATAAATGAGCCGCGCAAATCTAACCGTGCATTGGGCCCGAAGATAATTCCTTTGGGATTGAGGAAAAATAAGTTGGCGTTTCGTTGTACTCCTAATGTTCCTAAAATATTGGAAGGATTGCCACCTGTGACGCGGGTAAAAATATTAGAAATGCCGTTTGGATTGGCAAAATAAGCAGCGCGTCCTTCACCGACGTTGAATTCGCGGAAACTGTGAAATAAGTTAGGGCCGCGAGTTGCACCGCCTTCAATGCGGTCTGATGGTAAGTTATTGATACTGTCGGAAACTGTGCGGGAGTTTTCTGTTCCCAAAGTGCGATCGGGGACGATTTGAGCGAGGGTGGGGAAAGGAAACAACAGTAATAAAGCAAAAAATAGGGCGGAAGATGTGCGAGGCATAGTTAAATTGCTCCAGATATTATGGGAAATAAACAAATAGAATACTCATCTCCCCGACTTTTTAAATAAGTCGGGGATTTAACATAAGATTAGATACACATAATTAAAGCCAGATAAATGATTGTACCGCGTCTAGAACAATTTAGAGGCTGCTTGATCGGTCAGTGCCTCGGTGACGCTATAGGCTGTAGAGTAGAAGGCTATCCTCCCGAAGTTTGCCAAAATTTTGTCAGCTACGAAGTTCGACTTAAAAAAATCAAAGATCGCGATCGATTCGGCTTTCCTTTTGGTCAATATACTGACGATTCCCAACTCGCCCGCGAACTCCTCCAAAGCTACCTCGCTTGTGGCGAATTCGACCCCAGCGACTACGCGAATCGTATCGCTGACATTTTCGCTCAAGAGCGCATTGTCGGGCGGGGTCGATCGACTGAAGAAGCTGCAAACCGCTTGATCCGGGGCGTTTCTTGGCAAGAAGCCGGTACTCCTGCTCCCAGTGCTGGTAATGGCAGTGCGATGAGGGCAGCGCCGATCGGCTTAATATTCTACGATGACCCATCCCAGCTTGTACGAGCTGCTTGCGATCAAGGGCGCATCACCCATCAAGATTCGCGCTGTGGTGCGGGTGCTGTGGCAATTGCCGGGGCTGTGGCGATCGCCATTCAATCTGACATGATTGAAACTGAGGCATTTCTCGGCCAACTGAGCGACTGGGTAGGAGAAGTCGATTCTTCCTTTGCCACTTTGCTGAAAGATTTGATTGAGTGGGTGAAATTGCCCCCAGAAGCAGCCGTAGAGTTGATTTCTAGAGCTGGACTACCGTTAAACTACGATCGATCGATCTTGGCAAGGAATTTCCCCTTTTGTAGTTGGTAGCGTCTTGTGGAGTTTGTATGCGTTTTTGAGAACACCTCAAGATTACTGGGAAACTCTATGCACTAGCATCGCTGTCGGTGGCGATGTAGATACGACCGCAGCAATGTCTTGTGCCATCAGCGGGGCATTTCTGGGCCTAGAAGCCATCCCGGAGCAACTAACGGAACTTTTGACCGATCGGGAGACTTGGGGTTTGGGGGAACTGATTCAACTCGCTGACAATTGTTATCAGTTGAAAATCAAATTGTAATATCAAGTTGGGCCTTGGGAATTGGGAATTGGGAATTGGGCATTGTCAGTCGAAAATTAGTATTTAAAAGTTTCTTCATTCTTCCTTGTAAGCTCCCCGACTTCTTTAAGAAGTCGGGGATTTGGGTACTGTATTTGTCAGTCCTGGACGCAACGGGCATATATAGTAAGGTGCGTCAGAACCGAATTCCTCGATAATCATTCTAGAAATTCGTCTGACGCACCCTACAAGTCGATAGGAGTGTGACAGTTGCGTAAACCCTATTTGTGTTTCCAAATCAGCCGATCGCCCTGAACTCAAATTCCCTCAATCAAACAATTTGCTTGCTCGCAGTTTCCCCGCTAGCAGGAGGTACTACCGTATCGCCAAAAGCAATCCGCAAAAACGGCGGCGCCAAAAATGTCGTCAGAATCACCATGATAATAATCGACACTTCCAGCGGTTTATCCAAAACCCCACTCGCCGAACCAATTCCGGCAAACACTAACCCGACTTCGCCCCGAGGAATCATCCCAACTCCGATCGCCCATCGATTGATTCCGGGAACACCAAACACCACCCAACCTGTAACAATCTTGCCAATAATCGCCACCACAATCAAGAAAGCAGCGATTAAAAGACCCGCCCGATTGTCCGGTATCGCTGGGTTCAAAACTCCCAAATCGGCCCGTGCTCCCACCGTCACAAAAAAGATGGGCACAACTACATCGGAGATGGGTTTCACCAATTCATCCAACTCTGTGCGCGCATCGCTTTTATCCAACACCAAACCAGCCGCAAACGCACCCAAAATCGCTTCCAGATGAATTGCGTTGCCCAGAAATGCCATGAATAAGGCAAAAATAAAAGCCGGGATGATAATATTGCCGCGAGTTTTGAGTTGACCTACCACCGCCGAGAAGGTTTTGTCGAAGACACCGCCCAACAGAATCGAACCTAACAGAAATACAGTGGCGCTGACCATCAAATAGATGACATTAACAACATCAATTTCACCAGTTTTGGCTAAGCTAGCGACAACAGCTAGGACAATAATTCCCAGCACATCATCAATCACCGCCGCACCGACAATAATTTGACCTTCTTTAGATGTCAGTTGTCCTAAATCAGACAACACTTTTGAGGTAATTCCGATGCTGGTTGCTGTCAAAGCCGCACCTGCAAAAATCGCTGGAATTGCCGGAGTGTGAAACAGCACCATCAACCCAACGGTACCCGCTGCAAAGGGAACAGCCACGCCTACACAGGCGACAACGACGGCTTGAACTCCAACTTGTTTTAGTTGATTGAGATCGGACTCTAAGCCAATTTCAAACAGCAGAATAATTACGCCTAATTCGCCGATCACTGAAATGATTTCACTCTGCGACTCAAAAACACTGGTAAGGGCGGCAGGGGATAGATGGTTGAGCGATTGCAGAACACTCATAATCCCGGAGTCTGAAGCTGACAGCCCGCTTTCGGAAAAAACGATCAGGTGTAAAGCAGATACCCCGACAATTACCCCTGCTACCAATTCACCCAATACGGGCGGTAAATCGAAGTTTCTCGCTACTTCTGCGCCTAATTTACTGGCGATATAAATCACTACTAAACTAAGCAAAACTCCGCTGAGGACGATCGGCGAATTTTCGGGATCGACTGTTGCTAGCAAAGGTATGGGAGCAACCAGAGATGCCATCCCAGAACTTAAGGCTGTAATTGTATGGTTCAAAAACATGAGCGATGTGATGGTAATAAAGACGATTCTACGCTAATTGTTGACTAAATTTATGAAGTGTAGTAGGGACACTCCAAGAGCCCTTCTTCGTGTCAACTTAAGCCGAAAAACCGCCAGGGACTGCTCTTTGACCATTAAATGTAGATCCCCCCTAGCCCCCCGGATAGTCGGGGGGAACCGGAAAAGGATCAAAGTCCCCCAACAATCAGGGGGATGCGAGGGGGATCTGAACTATGGTAAAAACGATATTTTTCAACGGTTTCAGGCTTAAGTTAACACTCCTTGGGCGAAAGCCTTTGTCCCTACGGGGATATTGAATGTACCTCGTAAACCTGCAATCTGCTGTATCAAGCAAAACTCGAAGAACCCAAATCTGGCGGTACATCCTGCCATCTTCCTTGTCCGACTGCTTGAATTGCTTCTTTTAGTATGATATCGCCGGTATAAATTGCTCTACCGACGATCGCACTTTTGACACCAATTGGTTCCAAAGCCAACAAACTCAACAAATCTGCGATCGAACTGACGCCACCCGAAGCAATCACCGGAATCGAAATCGAGTTAGCAATTTCGCGCAAGGATTCCAAATTCGGCCCTTCCATAGTACCGTCGCGGTGAATGTCAGTGTAAATAATTTCAGCCGCCCCTAATTGGGCCATTTTTTGCGCCAATTCTGTCGCTAACACTTCGGAAGTTTCCAGCCAGCCTCTGGTAGCAACTTTACCGTTTCTGGCATCGATTCCGACGAGAATTTGACCCGGAAATTCGGCACACAATTCACCGACTAATTGCGGTTGTTCGACGGCGACAGTGCCGAGAATGGCGCGCTGAACGCCTAATTTGAGAATTGCCGCGACAGAAGGGCGATCGCGCATTCCGCCTCCTAATTGACAAGGAACGTCTACTGCGCGGACGATCGCCTCAATAGCTGCTAAGTTTACAGGATGACCGGCTTTGGCGCCGTCGAGATCGACTAAATGCAGCATTGTCGCGCCTTCATCTACCCACTGTCTGGCGACTTCGACGGGATTTTCGTTAAAAGTTTGGGACTTGGCGTAGTCTCCCTGATAAAGTCTGACGCATTTTCCATCCAAAAGGTCGATCGCTGGAATTACATTCATAATTTGGTAATTGGTAATTGGTGATTGGTAATTGGGAAGTGGGAATTGGGCATCGGGCATCGGGCATCGGGCATCGGGCATTTGGCATTTGGCATTGGGCATAGGTAATCAGTTATTCGTTATTGCCAGCCCCAAACGAGTAACAAATAACAAATAACAAATAACAAATAACAACCAACTAATGACCAATGACCAATGACCAATGACTTATTCTATACATTGGCAACCGCTGTTTAAATGAAACATAATCGATGATGATAGAGTTGACCATACAGGAGTATTGACCTCAGCTTTTCGCAAAGCTTCTGCCGTCCAATCGTTGCAATTTCTCAAAATCCAGTAACTGTCTTTTGCTTCATAAAAACTGTCGTTCTTGTCATAGCCGTAGCTAATTTTAATTTTATTTCCTCGGGCGTCTAATTGGAATGTATTTTTAATAAAATTTACCATCCTCAGATAATTCGCTCCACTAATTTTAACACATTTGGTTTCTGAATTTTGGGATAAAACCCGATAACCTTGGACTTGTACGGTAGATGGATTAGGGAAAATAAGCGCCTTTAAACCAGTAATTGGGTTGATACTTCCTGGTGTGGGAGTTTCCAGCATGAAAGCTCGGTCTCCCCAGCCTAAAGACAAATATTTATAATCGGAAGCGGCCTCGCGTCCTATTTCTGTTAGCGGTAAATATTGATTCCAGTCAAAATATTCATTTTTAACTGGAACAATGATTTCGGTGTGGATGCCTCCGTTATAAATTTGTACGGAAACCGTGCAATCTGTTTGCGAGTAATGTCCCCACTTTGTGGGAGTGAGAAACCCAATTATTAGAAAAGCGGTAAAAGAGCAGATGAAAATTCCTAAGCGCTGTATATTTTTTTTCATTTTAACCGTGGCTTAACAAATCTGCTTTTTAGATTTTATATTTAAAAAGGTTCGTAGTGAGGACTTTAGTCCTTAATAATCCTAAGAAGAAGGACTCGCATTCCTCACTACAAACCTTTTTAAACTGGCGGGCGCTGCATCTTTGTGGGGAAGAATTCTTGCAAGGCAGAATTGCGCTGTTCCGGGGTTTCGCTGGCCCAACTCGACAAGCTTTCGTAGAAAAAGAACGAAACGCCTGCAAATTTTCTGTTTCGGACTTCTTGCACTTGTTCTTGTATTTGTTTTAGTGGGATAGAACTATTTTTCAAACCAGTTAAAATGCCGATCGCAGTTGGAATATGATCCTTCGCCAATTTAACTTCTTCCCGTTCCATTTCGGCATTAAAACGCTTGATATCGCTGCGATAAACCTGTACTATAAGTTCTTCGATATAGCCACGTCTTTCCCAGGTAAACCAGTCCTGCAAGTGGGCGGGTAAAGCAAAGTGCAGGGGGTTGGGAGATAAGCTAATAATACATTTTTGTTTTCGGGATTTGATGGCGCGGGAAATTCGCCCCATGAAGTCGTTGATTTTGTCGGCGCGCCAGCGTATCCAGAAGGTTTCGCGGGCGTCATTGGAGGGAGGACTTTTGATTTGTTTTTCATACATTAACACTGTTTGCGGCTCGTAGCCAAACTCTACGGGCAAACCGAAATGGTCGTCAAATTGAATGCCATCTAGATCGTAATTATCGACAATTTCTAGGATTAAATCTAAGAGAAATTTCTGAACTTCTGGATGAAAAGGATTCAGCCAAACTCGATCGTGCGTGCCCTCTTTCCAAATAGTTGAACCGTCGCGCCGCCTCGCCAGCCACTCGGGGTGAAGTCTGGCTAATTCCGATTCGGCGGGAGCCATGAAACCAAACTCAAACCACGGGATTACTGCTATACCTTTTTGGTGGGATTGTGCTATAATTTCTTTGAGAATGTCTCGGTCTTGCAATCCGGGTGATGGATCGATCGGCTCTCCGAATACTCGTTTGGCTACAGCGCTGGGATACAGCGTATAGCCTCCTTGCCAAACCGTGGGATAAATTGTGTTAAAGTTGAGTTTTTCCAGGCGGTTTACAGCGTCAATGATGTTGTTGCGGGAGAAAATAACGTCGCTGTCAATGTTAGTCAGCCAGATGCCGCGCAATTCGGTGGTTGGGGTGTTGCGCGGAGTTTGAGCCTCCATTCGGGGGGAGAAAATGGCGGCGGAGGTAAGGGCGATCGCAAAAACAACTATTAAAGCCAGTATCCGCCGCCATTTGTGCAGTTTAATCATCAATCTTTCGCAAACACCACAATCTAACATCATACTGTAACGTTCGCACTGCCAACCTGACTTTCTTGAACCCGCGGAGGCGGGTTTTGTCTGTATAGGATCGGTTTCAACCGCCGAGTGGCAATTTCATCACTTGGCGGTAGTGCGATTCAATCTCGCCCACCATCGGCGATTGACGCTTGCTACTCCACTCGCTGCGATCGAATAATTCCCGCCGCAAACCATCAACATCAATCGTTTTCACCTTACCTTCAGACACAATTTGTGTGCCGTTTACCCAAACACTGTCTACCGCATTTGTCGGGCGTCCCAAAATTAGCAAGCCAATCGGATCTGTGCGTGGCAACAATGATAAACTGGTTAAATCGTACAGCACAAAATCTGCTTTTTTGCCGACAGTCAGGGAACCCATTTCATCACCGAGATTCAAGCCTTTTGCTCCGCCCAGCGATGCCATTTCTACAGACTGGCGCGGTGTAATCCAGTGGCGGTAATCCAAATCCGTAATATTGTGCAGAATCGAACCAATTTTAATTGCTTCTAGCAAATCCTGAGAGTCATTGCTAGCGGCACCGTCGCAGCCGAAAGATACGTTTACTCCGGCTTGGCGGTATTTCAAAATCGGTGCAATCCCGCTTCCCAGCCGCAGGTTGCTGAGGGGATTGTGTACGACTGTCGATTGAGTTGCTGCCATGATTTCAATATCGGAATCGTCCAGCCACACGCAGTGCGCGAAAGAAGTGCGCGGACTTAAATAACCAATTTGTTGCAAATGTTCGACGGCGCTACAGCCGTATTTTTCGTGAGCTAACTGTTTTTGAGCGGGCGTTTCCAAGAGGTGGGCGTGCAGGCAAAGATTGTAGCGATCGCCCAAATCGATGCAGCCTTCAAATAAAGCATCGGAACACAGTTGAATTCCCGTCGGCGCCAGCAACATATTAACACCTTTTTCGGGTTGGTGAAACTGTTTGATGGCTGATTCCATGAGTTCCAAAGTTGCCTTTGTCGAGCGAATGTAAGCCGCGTGTTCGAGGCCGCCATCGCCCGCAGGCATTCCCGCTGTCAGGGATTCATCTTGAATTAACGGCCCGATAAAAGCGCGGATGCCGATTTCTTGATAAGCGCGAACTGCGGCGGCAATTGTCTCTAATTCTTGCCCCGGAATCAAAACTAAATGATCGACTACACTTGTACCGCCAGAGAGCAATGTTTCTACCGCAGTTCCCAAGGCACTCAAGTAAACTTGTTCCGGATCTAGAGGCGTAAAATCGTACAGTTCGCCAATCCACAACTCCAGGGGCAAAGGGGGAATAATCCCGCGCTGCCACATTTCAGAAGAGTGGGTGTGCGCGTTGACAAAACCGGGCAGCAGTAGCTTATTTTTGCCATCGATTGCTGTTCCTGTAGGAGCTAAATTGGGCGCGATCGCACTTATGCAGTTATCCGCCGCTTGCACGTCTGCGGTTTCATAACCACTCTCAACCGGAATTAAAGCATTTTGGATTGTAAAACTCATACCATTTGAGATTTGAGATTTGAGATTTGAGATTGGGAAATCACTGATAAATCAAGGGTTTGGAGATTTAATCTCGTTACCAGGCTATGCCTGGGAACGCATATAAGCGAGGCTCTGCCTCGCCGGTGCTTTACTGGAGGCAGAGCCTCCTGCAAGGCATTCCCAGGTACAGCCTGGGAACGAGAAAAAGCTCTACCTGGTAACGATAAAAGTAGCACGTTAAACTACTTTTTGGATAATTTTTGTTAAGTTAATAAATAATTAAATTTATCAAAACAGTTATCCCAGATACTTAATCTTAGCAAAGATTTAAGATATGACAAGTTAGCAAGAATCAAACAGTTATAAGATTGAAGTTGTTTTCAAGTCACAATTAATATGAATCCTGAATCTCTCCGCACCTTGGGCGTGCCGCCGAATGCTTGGAAAGTTGATGCTAAAATTGCCGACATCACCCGATCGCCGATCGCGCCTCAACCTGTTACTCTAGAGACAGAAACCAAAACCCTGCGCTTGGATTTAGCAAAAGCAGCAATGTTGGTGATCGATATGCAAAACGATTTTTGTCACCCCGACGGTTGGCTGGCGCATATCGGCGTCGATGTAACACCCGCGCGCGCTCCAATTCATCCTTTACAAAATTTACTACCAAAATTGCGATCGCACGCGGTACCAATTATTTGGATAAACTGGGGAAACCGCCCCGATTTGCTGAATATTAGCGCAGCTTCCCGTCACGTTTACAATCCCACGGGCGAGGGCGTAGGTTTGGGCGATCCGCTACCCAAAAACGGCGCATCTGTTTTAATGGCGGGGAGTTGGGCGGCCGCAGTTGTCGATGAATTAGAACAGCAACCAGAGGATATTTGCATTGATAAATATCGGATGAGTGCCTTTTGGGATACTCCTTTAGATAGTATCTTGCGCAACCTGGGAAGAACTACACTTTTCTTTGCAGGAGTCAACGCCGATCAGTGCGTCATGGCTACGCTGCAAGATGCTAGTTTTCTCAACTACGACTGCATCCTGCTCAAAGATTGTACAGCTACCACATCTCCCGAGTATTGCTGGCACGCTACTCTTTATAACGTTAAACAATGTTTTGGTTTTTTGTCTGATTCTCAGGCTATCTTAGAAGCAATTAAATAGCAGTCATTAGTCATGGGGCATCGGGCATGGGGCATCGGGCATGGGGGATTGGTCATTAGTCATTTTAGACTGAGCGAAGTCGAAGGCTAGTCATCAGTCATTAGTCATTAGCAATAAACTTGGGAGGTTGAGTCGCAGACTAATGGCTCTCGCTACTTACTAATGACAGCAGAAACATATAGCCACCGTACCCGACGGTTAGGAAGTTCTTAATTGCAAAAACCCAGCTATTCTCTATTCTTTCTTCTTTCTTCTTCCTGCTTCCTTCTTCCTTCCATCCCTTCCATCCGTTACATCCGTTACATCCGTTACACAATCCATTGCCGAACTTCCATCCGTTACATCCGTTACTTGCATCCGTTGCCGAACTTCCTTCCATCCGTTACATCCGTTACTTGCATCCGTTGCCGCACTTCCTTCAGCTATAACAACTCACAACTAACAACAAAAAAATGACAAATCAGTGCATGATTCCAGTCGTCAAGTCTCCGAAAGACTACCAAGCATTTCGCATCAGCCCGGGCGATACTAACAGATTAGCAATCGTCTTCGAGCCTGCAACAGCTAATGCTTCATTAACTGTTTGCGTCGAGATTTTCGATGCGGGTGGCAAAACTCCTCCCAACCGCCATCAATTCGCAGTAGAAATGTTTTTTGTACTCAAAGGAAGAGGGCAAGCAACCTGCGACGGCAAAACAGTTAGTATTAAACCGGGTGATAGTTTGTTAGTGCCTCCAACGGGTACTCACGTCATTGAAAATACGGGCAGCGAACGTTTGTACGCTTTGTGCATTATGGTGCCGAATGAGGATTTTGTCGAACTAATTCGCAGCGGTACACCAGTCGAACTCGATGAGGAAGATCTGAGGGTTTTAGGGCGATCGGATGTACTGGTGCCGTGCTAGGTTCGCAGTCAGGACTTCAGTCCTCTTAGGAAGGACTAAAGTCCTGGCGTCTGAGTTTGAGCGCGGCTTGCTTTCCCGCTTACGACGTGAATCCGGGAACTGGTGCGCCTCCGGGTGCGGCGCGGTTAATTGATGCTAGAATTATCGCGCTGACAGTAAGTTGCGGCGGGAGTTGTCCTGCTCAGATTTTACTGCCAATTGGCGATCGCACTTAAAACCCATCTAACTATGAGCGTTATCTTTCACATCACCCGCAGCCAACAGTGGGAACAAGCAAAACAAATGCAATCCTATCGCGGGGATACGCTAGATACAGAAGGATTTATCCACTGTTCCACTTTACCGCAAGTTCTGAGATCTGCCAATAAATTTTTTGCCGGACAAACAGGATTGCTGCTGCTGTGGATTGACTCGGACAAAGTAGAATCTGAACTTAAGTATGAATTTGCCGCAGGTGAGGATTACCCGCACATTTACGGGCCGCTGAATGTGGATGCTGTGTTGAAAGTTTTTGAGTTTGAACCTGGTGCAGGTGGCAAGTTTGAATTGCCTAATGAATTAACGGAAAGTATAAATAGACATATTTCATAAGTTTTTGATTGATATATCGACCGCAGATTCAAGCTAGATTCACGGGGATTAACGCAGATAAAGGCAGACGCATTTACCGATTGTCGCTGGGGCGGGTTTATAGATATTTGGGATGTGAATTACAGATGGTTTGTGAACCCGCCCCTACCAATATTGTTGTGGCAATATTTCCCAAATATCAATCAACATCAACCAATTCTGCCGCCAATTGCAGCGCATCTTCGCGAGTCGCAATTCTCCCCTCCACCCGCGCTAATTGAATCTCCATTAACAATTGACCGATGCGCGGACTTCTCGGCAAATTCAAAGCTTCCATTAACTCATTGCCGCTAAGTAATTGTGTCGGATGAGCAACAATATCATCCGCATCCAGATAGCGCTTAATTAACAGCGAAATTTCATCAACCGCAACTCCCGCTGCTCGGGCTAAAACTGCTAAAATTGGAAATACTATTCCGACATCCCGAAACAGAAAATACTGGTCTCGTAAGGACATTTTGGCAATCGGTTTTGCTTGCAGTTTTGGTAAGTATGTCAAAAGCTCGATCGCACTTTTAATCTCTGCATTGCTGTACTTCAACCGCAGCAACTCGGTTTCAGCGATTGTCGGGTCGGGATTTGCCAAAATAGCTAGCTTCCCGATCGCCAACAACGGCGTTTTAATTGTATCGCGAATCGATCGCCCAAACTCTCTCTCCAACTCTGGGTAAATTGCCACCAAATCAGCAGCACACGAGTCAATTTTTGTCAAGATATTGAAACGGTCGATCGCGCCCTCAAACCAAATCGAAAACAAACCATCTTCGCAGCCCTTGCAAATCCAAGGAACACCGTGATTATTGCTCAACAAATAACCTAATTCTGTCCGCACCCGTTCCACCGCCACCCGACTCAACAACGGCGCCAATTCCCGAATCGCAGATTGAGTTTCCGGCTCGATCGCAAAACCCAACTGTGCCGCTTGGCGGTAAGCTCTTAATAACCTCAGCGGATCGTCTTCTAAATTCGATCGAGAAATCATCCGCAGCAAACCCAACCGCAAATCAGCTTGACCGTCCACAGGATCGATGATTTCTCCAGTAAAAGGATTGCAGGCGATCGCATTTATCCGAAAATCCCGGCGGTGCAAATCCCCCTCCAGACTCCCCCCGAAAGCCTGGGCAAAATCCACCGTACCGCCCGCAAACACCACCCGCGCAATCTGTCGTTCCGCATCCAACAACACAAATCCGCCTTTCGTGCGATCGGCAATTTTTCGAGCAGTTTTCACCGCCCGTGTTAACATAACAAAATCCAAATCAAAATAGTGCGATCGGCGGCCCAGCAGCGCATCCCGCACCGCGCCGCCCACCAAATAAACAGGCGGTGTCAGCAGTTCCAAATCGAACGGCCAAGTCTCAGGAGATAACGCAGGTGGCAAATTCATCGGCATCGCAACAAAAATCTACTTTCCTTACAAACAATTAAACTCTTGCTACGCTAGATTAACAGAAAGCTTAAATTTCACCAATCTTTTTGAAATGCACAGAGGATATCAAGAATGTGTATTTGTATTAACTGCCACTATGTAGACCGCTGCTTCACCTATCACGCCGTAGAAGGACAGCACGAACAGCTTCACCTCACCGAAACACCCGATTTCGACCCCGTAGAACCTACCATCAACGTCAACATTCGCCCCCGCCAAGACGAAGTAGAAATGGAATGGGATGTAGTCGGGTGCCAAAGTTTCAAGCAAGAAACCGGCAAATGGGCAAAATTGCGGCCGGGCGAACTTGTACCGACTTAAGGCATTAGTCATTAGTCAGTAGTCATTAGTCATTAGTCATTGGTCATTGGTCATTAGTCATTAGTCATTAGTCATTGGTCATTAGTCATTAGTCATTAGTCATTGGTCATTAGTCATTGGTCATTGGTCATTAGTCATTGGTCATTAGTCATTAGTCATTAGTCATTAGTCATTAGTCATTAGCTTGGGGCTGCCAATTACCAATTACCAATTACCAATTCCCAATTCCCAATTCCCCATGCCCAATTCCCAATTACCAATTACCAATTACCAATTCCCAATTCCCAATTCCCCATGCCCAATTCCCAATTACCAATTACCAATTCCCAATTCCCCATGCCCAATGCCCAATGCCCAATTCCCAATTCCCCAATCTAAAATCTAAAATCTAAAATCTAAAATCTAAAATCCAATGTCCTATTGCTTAAACCCAACTTGTCAGAATCCGCAAAACCCCGGTGATGCAGAATTATGCCAAAGTTGCGGCTCAAAATTGCTATTAACTAACGAACAATCGCCATCAGCATCTCGCTACCGTACCATAAAGCCGATCGCGCAAGGAGGCTTTGGCAGAACTTTCCTAGCATTTGATGAAACCAAACCCCCGATTTTTTCCCAGTGCGTCATCAAGCAATCTTTACCGCCCAACACCGCAGCCGAAAAAGCCTCTCAACTATTTCACCAAGAAGCAGCCCAGCTAGAAACCTTGGGGAAACATCCCCAAATTCCCGAATTGATCGCGCATTTTGAACAAGACGGGAGACAATATTTAGTACAAGAATTTATCGACGGCAAAAATTTAGCCCAAGAATTAGAACAAAAAGGAGCATTCACCGAAACCCAAATTCGGCAAATCCTCAACGATTTATTGCCCGTAATCCACTTCGTTCACAAATCCAAAGTCATTCACCGCGATATCAAACCCGAAAATATCATTCGCCGCCGCCTATCTCCCGCCCCTTTACCAGCCTTAGAAAATTCCTATCAACCCTCTCCTTTCCAAAAAGATATCGTTTTAGTAGACTTTGGTGCAGCCAAGAAAGTAACAGCAACCGGACTGCCACAAACTGGTACAATTATCGGCAGTGCTGCTTATACAGCCCCAGAACAATTGATGGGAAAAGCAGTTTTTGCCAGCGATATCTACAGTTTGGGCGTTACTTGCATTCACTTGCTGACTCACATTCCTCCCTTCGACTTGTTCGACAGCGCCGAGGATTCTTGGGCTTGGCGCAATTATTTGAAGAGTGCTGTTAGCGACGATTTCGGCCGCATCCTCGATACGATGCTCCAAAGTGCCACCAACCGCCGCTACAGTTCAGCATCCGCAGTCATCCGGCAGTTGAACCCCAAGCCGGTGTATTTAGACGCGCAGCCCGTGCTAGATGCGCCGGAAATCCCCGCAGAATCGAAGCCTGTGCTGCCACCGGTACCTTCGCTGTTCAGTCGGGAACAGCAAGCCGAAATTCAGCAAGCTTTACAAGAGGCGATCGCCCCGTACAATGTTACAATCCAAGTTAGTCAAGCCAAACAAAAGCTCAATATCGTCATCAACAGAACCGAAGACAATCCCGTTCACTATCCGCACTTATCCCAAATAATTGCCACCAAAATCACCGATTTGCAGTTAAATAAAGTCGCAGCCATTAAGCTGTTGGGAAGAGTTAACAATTCTCGCGTCCCCGAGTGGAAGGAAGTATTGCAAATCGATCCCAAGATTCAATTTAAAAACAAACTCGTGCGACTGCAACACAATCAATTAGCCAAGAAAATCGCCCCAGTTGCTACCCAAGAATTTTGGCTTCCGAAGTTGAAAACTCAGGATTTCTGGCTCGATTCGCTCATGTTTGCTTTAGTTTGGTTTATCTTTGGCTCTCAAATAGTCATCTTTAATTCTTGGTTCGCGCTAATAGTTGCCTCCGGTTTTATGGTGGTCAAACATCAAGTTTCCCAAAATAAAGAATTTGCGAACAAGAATTTATTTGCCAGTTTAGTAGTGCTGTTTTTGATAACTGGTGGCATGGGTAATTCCAGGATTTTAAATACCGGAATATTTGGCATTCTTTTGGGTTGCTTAGTTGTGGCATTGCCTCTGTTTTTTGTTAAGGAAAATTATCATTAATCGTGAATAGCAATCCCCAAGACGGAACATTAGTTAAAAAATACGGTTTAGCCCTGCACACGGCAACCCCCGAATTAGGCTTAGCAATCAGCAATTTTTCCGGCGATTCTCGCTGTCAAACTTGGAATTTGGGCCGCAGTTTAGCAACGGATTTGCACCAGCATTTAGTAGAATTTATCCAGCCGCAAACTTGGGCGGATTTGGCTTTTATTTCAGTAGCGAAAGGGCCCGGAGGTTTCACTGGCACTCGCATGGGTATGGTGACGGCGCGGACTTTGGCTCAACAGTTAAATATTCCGGTTTTTGCGATTTCAACTTTGGCGGCTGTCGCTTGGTTGGAGCCCCCCCAACCCCCCCTTGCTAAGGGGGGGCTTTTGAGTGAGGAATTCCCTCTTGGTAAGAGCGAGAACCCCCCCCAACCCCCCCTTGCTAAGGGGGGGCTTTTGAGAGAGGAATCCCCTCTTGTTTTGGATATTGCGCTGCAAATGCCTGCACAGCGTGGTCAATTATTTGGGGCTGTTTATTCAGTTAATAAGAATTCTGGTGTAACTGAGTTGTTTGCCGATTCGGTAATGACGGCGGAATCTTGGCAGGAAAAGCTAGAAAGTTGGGGAAATTCCTATCAGTTGATTGAAGTTGGCAGCGAGTTGGGTGCGTCGGTTTCTGGTGTGTTGGATTTGGCTTATTTGGAGTGGAAAAAAGGAAGTCGGCCTGATTGGTTTGATGCTTTGCCTTATTACGGGCAACATCCCGTACAGGGAAAATGAGCCGATTTTTGATTTGGGATTTGGGATTTTAGATTGAAGAATTGGGAAGAATTGATGAATTAAATATTGGTAGGGTGTGTCGCTACGAAAAATCATAAATGAAGAGCGACAATCTCATAGCGACGCACCTTACACAATGCTGGAGTAATCGAGCGGGTGTGTCGCTACGAAAAATCCTCAACAAAGAGCGACAATCTCATGGCGACGCACCTACACAATGCTGGAGTAATCGAGCGGGTGTGTCGCTACGAAAAATCCTCAACAAAGAGCGACAATCTCATAGCGACGCACCTACACAATGCTGGAGTACACAAGTCTCGCTTTCACTCCGCCCAAGAATCTTGCGTCAAAAATCTGTCAAAATTGTATAAGGTGCGGATCTGTCAGATTGTTGCTCTTTGTTGAGGGATTGTCTGTGGCGACGCACCCTACAAATACTGTTAGATGAGTTTGGAAAATTTGTATTTTCGGGATAAAATGCTATGAATTTTGGAGTTGGTGTGGCCGTTTTCAATGATTTGTGAAGGAGATTTTTTTATGAACCGCGAAGGCGCGAAGGGCGCAAAGGAAGAGTAAAGAAGAGAAGAATGAGTTTTTGTTGTTGTTTATTTCAGGGCGAGACAAAGTTCGAGGCAAAATGTTAATGTCAGCGAATCTGGATTTTCGGTTCGCAATTGCTCGATTTCGTCGGGATTGCAGCCGCGAGATTCCATAAAAGCGAGCATCCAGCTAGTTACTGCGTCGATATCAATGTATTTTGCTCCGAGACATTCGGGGCAGGTTTCTGTGCTGACTGTGCCTGTGCCGCCACACTCGGGGCAATCCCAGTAGGTGTTTATAGAATCGGGGTTAATTAGGCTGTTGCTCATTTTGGGCAAAAGTTCGATCGCACTACAAGCTCATTTTAGCAATTGCTAGTCTTGGCCGCAGAAACCGGGTTTTTTGAGGAAAAAACTGCTGTGTAGCTTTTAATCCCGCTAAAAAACCCGGTTTCTTGGGTCGGCTCGCGTCATTCCTATTAGTATAAAAAACCGGAAATAAATCAACATCCGGCTCAAAAAGGCCGCATAAAAAGTAAAGATATATATCACATCTTTCCACCTTGACGCTTCAGGGTGAATGAGTAGAATTGAAGAAAATATCTTAGTAGCAGGGCTCGATCATGTTCGATCGCACTAAATTAGTTTTTACTGGTATGTCGATCGCCCTCGCCCTTCAATTAAGCCCAGCCGTTGCAGCAACAGCCCCCGCAGTCAAACCCCTACAAACAGCACAAACTAGCAGTACCGAGGCTGCCGATAAAATATATACAGAAGCAGCAAAACTTTACGAAGAAGGAACAAAGGAAGCGAAAAAAAGTGCGATCGCGAAATTGGAAGAAGCATTGAAGCTGTATCGGGCAACGGGCGATCGCAGCGGGGAAGCCCTCACCCTCACCAGTATCGGTAGAGTCTACTCAGATTTGGGAGAAAAACAGAAAGCACTCTTGTATTTCAACCAGTCGCTGCCACTGAGTCGGGCAACGGGCGATCGCGGCAGGGAAGCCGTCACTCTCAACAACATCGGTTTAATCTACTCAGATTTGGGGGAAAAACAAAAAGCTTTGGAGTATTACACTCAGTCGCTTCCCCTAACACGCGCAGTGGGCGATCGTTCGATAGAAGGCGTCACCCTCAACAACATCGGTTTAGTCTACGATAATTTGGGGGAAAAACAAAAAGCTTTGGAGTATTACAGCCAGTCGCTTCTCCTAACACGCGCAGTGGGCGATCGTTCGATAGAAGCCCTCACCCTCACCAATATCGGTAGAGTCTACTCAGATTTGGGAGAAAAACAGAAAGCACTCTTGTATTTCAACCAGTCGCTGCCACTGAGTCGGGCAACGGGCGATCGCGGCAGGGAAGCCGTCACCCTCAACAACATCGGTTTAGTCTACGATGATTTGGGAGAAAAACAAAAAGCTTTGGAGTATTACAGCCAGTCGCTTCCCCTAACACGCGCAGTGGGCGATCGTTCGATAGAAGCCGTCACCCTCAACAATATCGGTAGTGTCTACTCAGCATTGGGGGAAAAACAAAAAGCTTTGGAATATTACAGCCAGTCGCTTCCCCTAACACGCGCAGTGGGCGATCGCGGCAGGGAAGCCAGCACCCTCAACAACATCGGTTTAGTCTACTCAGATTTGGGAGAAAAACAAAAAGCCTTAGAGTATTACAACCAGTCGCTTCCCCTAACACGCGCAGTGGGCGATCGCACCGGGGAAGCCAACACCCTCAACAACATCGGTAGTGTCTACGATGATTTGGGAGAAAAACAGAAAGCCTTGGAGTATTACAGCCAGTCGCTTCCCCTAACACGCGCCGTGGGCGATCGTTCGAGAGAAGCTGTCACCCTCAGCAATATCGGGGCTGTCTACGATAATTTGGGAGAAAAACAGAAAGCCTTGGAGTATTACAGCCAGTCGCTTCCCCTAACACGCGCCGTGGGCGATCGCAGCGGAGAAGCCGTCACCCTCAACAACATCGGTAGTGTCTACTCAGCTTTGGGAGAAAAACAGAAAGCTTTGGAATATTACAGCCAGTCGCTTCCCCTAAAACGCGCAGTAGGCGATCGCGGCGGAGAAGCCACCACCCTCAGCAATATCGGGGCTGTCTACAATGATTTGGGAGAAAAACAGAAAGCCTTAGAGTATTACAGCCAGTCGCTTCCCCTAACACGCGCCGTGGGCGATCGCACCGGGGAAGCCAACACCCTCAACAACATCGGTAGTGTCTACGATGATTTGGGAGAAAAACAGAAAGCCTTAGAGTATTACAGCCAGTCGCTTCCCCTGAGACGCGCAGTGGGCGATCGCGGCGGGGAAGCCGTCACCCTCAGCAACATCGGCAAAGTTTACTCTGATTTGGGAGAAAAACAGAAAGCCTTAGAGTATTACAGCCAGTCGCTTCCCCTAAAACGCGCCGTGGGCGATCGCGGCGGGGAAGCCACCACCCTCAACAATATCGGTTTAGTCTATGATAATTTGGGAGAAAAACAGAAAGCCTTGGAGTATTACAGCCAGTCGCTTCCCCTAACACGCGCCGTGGGCGATCG
>NZ_JAUBUN010000018.1:48462-78769 GCF_036702665.1 Microcoleus sp. Aus8_D2 | reverse complement strand
AGCCTTGGAGTATTACAGCCAGTCGCTTCCCCTAACACGCGCCGTGGGCGATCGTTCGAGAGAAGCTGTCACCCTCACCAATATCGGGGCTGTCTACGATAATTTGGGAGAAAAACAGAAAGCCTTAGAGTATTACAGCCAGTCGCTTCCCCTAACACGCGCCCTGGGCGATCGCAGTGGGGAAGCCACCATCCTCAGCAATATCGGTAGTGTCTACAATGATTTGGGAGAAAATCAGAAAGCTTTGGAGTATTACAGCCAGTCGCTTCCCCTAACACGCGCAGTGGGCGATCGCAGCGGGGAAGCCGTCACCCTCAACAACATCGGTAGAGTCAACTATGATTTGGGAGAAAAACAGAAAGCACTCTTGTATTTCAACCAGTCGCTGCCCCTGTTTCGGGCAACGGGCGATCTCCGCGAGGAAGCTCTCACACTTTACAGCATGGCTTATACCAAACGCAATCTCGGAAATCTTACCGAAGCCCTCACCGACATCGAAGCCTCCATCAAAATCCTCGAAAATCTCCGCACTAAAATTACCAGTCCAGAACTCCGCACCTCATACTTTGCCACAGTACAGGACTACTACGAATTCTACATTGATTTGTTAATGCAGTTGTACAAAACAAATCCAAAATCAGGCTATGATACCAAAGCCTTAGAAGCCAGCGAACGTTCCAGAGCCCGCAGCCTCCTCGAACTCCTCAAAGAAGCTAACAGCAACATTCGTGAAGGCGTCTCCCCCGAATTGCTGCAACAAGAACAGCGCCTGCAACAGCAACTCGATGCCATTGAAAAACGCCGCATCCAATTAGTCAGCAGCCCCAGCCCCAACCAAGCTCAAGTCGCAGAAATCGACAAACAGCGCCTCGCTTTACTGCAAGAATACCAGCAGAACAAAACTCAAATTCGCACTACTAGCCCCCGCTATGCCGCCCTCACCCAACCCCAACCTTTAACCCTCGCCCAAATCCAAAAACAAATACTCGATGAAAACACAATTTTATTGCAGTATTCCCTCGGCGAAAACCGCAGTTATTTATGGGTTGTCACCTCAAAAGAACTCACCAGCTACGAACTCCCAAAACGCGCCGACATCGAAATAGCAGCCAAGAATTTCCGAGACACTGCAACCGATGCCCGTTACAGAAATATACCGCAGAAAGTTGCTTTATCTAGTGCAGCTTTGAGTCAATTAATTATACAACCAGCCGCCGCCCAATTAGGACAAAAACGCTTATTAATTGTTCCCGATGGCGTACTGCACTATACTCCATTTACAGCATTAACTCTGCCACAAACAGCCGGAGAAAATGCCAATCTTCCCTTAATTGCCCAACACGAAATTATTACCCTGCCTTCCGCCTCAACTCTCGCCATTCTGCGGCAAAATTACGCAGACAGAAAACCGCCCAACCAAACTTTAGCAATTTTAGCCGATCCAGTATTCAGCCAGAATGATGAAAGAGTCAAAGGACAAATTATCCCAGCAAACACCGAAAAGTTAGAATCAAACAACCTCGGTTTAAATCGATCGCTCCGTAGTTCTAGTATGGCATGGCCGCCCAAACGCCTCCCCTTTACCCGCGACGAAGCCAAGATAATTTTCGCGTTAGTTCCGACCGCTTCTGGAGTTCAAAGCTTGGATTTTGCAGCCAGTCGCGCTACCGCCACCGATCGCAATTTAGCCAATTATCAAATCGTGCATTTCGCGACCCACGGTATGGCAAACAGTGAAAATCCCGAACTCTCAGGCATTCTGATGTCGATGGTAGATGACAAGGGGAATCCTGTCAATGGCTTCTTGCGTCTCACCGATATTTTTAACTTGAAACTAGCAGCGAATTTAGTAGTTTTGAGTGCTTGTCAAACCGGAATGGGTCAAAATATCAAAGGCGAAGGCATGGTGGGATTAACGAGGGGTTTTATGTATGCGGGCGCTCAGCGGGTAGCGGTGAGTTTGTGGAGTGTAGACGATGAAGGTACGGCGGTGTTAATGCAAAAGTTTTATCATAAAATGCTGCAAGAAAAGTTAGCACCAGCGGCAGCTTTGAGGGCGGCGCAGATGGAAATGTTGCAGGATAAAAAATGGCAATCGCCCTATTATTGGGCGGCTTTTACCCTTCAGGGAGAATGGAAATGATCCGATTTTAGATCGCATAGGGTGCGTCATGGGAAACAACCATAATTTTGCGTACTATCTCTAAAAATTACGCACCATAAAGTCTTCAGTGCGAAGGAAAACGATCTATATGACTTTTATGAACTCAAAATTATGAATTTTATGAATTGACTTTAAGCTCAGGCTGTTTTACTATGTCAATTAACTGGTGTTAGTAAGCAGCATTCATGAAAAAATCCTACCGCGTCTTAATATATGGAAAATCGACTGACTCCAACTCAACTAACGCAAATAGTATCTGAAGTACAACGCCTTTCTAACCTTCGGGAATCTGAAGTTAATTCCGCAGAAGTCACACAAATTTTGCAGGAATTGGGCTTGCCTCCCGAGTTGCTAGATGAGGCTTTAATTCAGTTGCAGCGCCGGGAAGCGTTGGCCAGGAAGCAGCGACGCAATCGGTGGATTGTTGGATTGTTAGCGGTGGTGGTTGGGGTTGTACCGATCGCAATTACCGGATTCTACATTTACCAAAACGAACAAGCGATCGCCCGCGTTTCAATTCAACAAAACCGCATAACTTCAGTGAAGGATGACGGCGACAATTTGACAGTTATTTCCCGCCCCAATAATCCAGAAATATTTTACCGCGTCACCTTAAAAGATGCACCTTTAGGCAAGAGACTGTCGCTATCTTGCGATTGGATTGACCCCAGCGGTCAAGTTGTCAAACACAACCGCTATCAAACTCGCGAAATCGACAAATCCATCTGGAATACTCACTGTCGTTACAAAATTGGTACTGCTGCGGCTCCCGGAAATTGGCAAGTTAAAATGTTCCTTGAAAATCGGGCGATCGGTAGTACGTCTTTTGAAGTTAAATAATCCTAAAAAACTCGCCTCTGGATAAATTTTAACATGAAAAAAACAAACAAACCGCGTCAATTTGTAGGATACTGGGGCTGCGATTCTCGCGATAAATTGGAAGCGCTGCTGGCGAAAACGATCGGCCAATCTGCCAGAGAAATCCCAGTTCAAAAAGCCGAGGATTCGTCCAGTTTCTCCAACGCAGGCGGCGAAAATCACCCAATTTGGAATGTAGCCAGTACGGAGTGCGATCGCCCGCAACACTTGCGAACCAAAAAAGGCGATAAAACTTGGCAAATCTGCGCCCTCTCAGCATCTGGACTATCGACATATCCATCAACCAACGGTTTTATGTTACCTGATGCCTGGGTAAATGTTCGCGAAAATTGCCTAATTTTGGGACGAGAACCCTTCGGGCGAGTAACGCTTTACTGGATGCAAATCGAGCTGAGTATTTGGTTTGCATCTAGTTTACAACTGCTGTTAAATATTTGCGAAAAACCCGATGTTAGTATTCCAGGCTTGTACGGTTATAGCTGTTTTTCCTACGTTCCAACTCCCTTAACTCCCGTCAAAAATGTGTTCGCAGTTCCCGCCGGAACAGAATTGACCTGGGAGTGCGATCTAGATAGCGGTGTCATTTATGAACCCAAATCCAAACGCTTGTTAGAATGGCGAGAAAGTTCAGAAGAAAAACAAGACGAAACCGAAGCAATAACACAATTACAAGACTTACTTAAAGATGCCGTTGAACGTCAAAATTTCGATATAAATAGTAATGAAACGGTCGGAATATTTCTATCAGGAGGTTTAGATTCTTCAGTAGTCGCAGCATTATTAGTCAAAGCCGGAGTCAAAGTCCGCGCTTATACTCTCGACTTTGGCGAGGCCGGAATTCCCGAATATCCTTGGGCCCAACAAGTTGCCGATTCGCTGAACATTCCCTTAGTCAAAGTAGATGCGAATCCCCGCCGGATTAAACAAGTTTTGCATTCTGCTGTGAAAGCTTTAGATTTGCCCTTTGGTGACGGAGTTACAGTCCCGCTGTACCTGTTAAATGAAGCTGCCAGTCAAGAATGTGCGATCGTTTTTAACGGCGAAGGCGGCGATCAGTTATTTGCGGGCTGGACGAATAAACCCCTGATTGCAGCGGCTGTTTATCAAGCAGCAAATCCCGCCGGAGACGAAAGTTTTGCCCTGCAATACCTGCGAACTTTTCACCGGATGTGGGGATACGAATCTAAAGTTTACCAGCCGGAATGTTACACTCAAATTCAGAATGTGCACCCTCAAGATTGGCTGTTAGAGGCTCTTAATCCTGCTGGGGGCACGTCTTTGCTGCACCGCCTCCGCCGCGCGGGTTTGATGCTCAAAGGGGCGCAGAACATCCATCCGCGCGCTGCTAATTTGGCTTTGGCTTTTGGCCTGAAAGTACGATCGCCCTTTTGCGATTTTGCCCTCACTGACTGGACGTTTAAACTGTCGGGAGAACTGTGTTTGCGGGGCGCTTGCGAGAAATACATCCTCAAACGGGCGGTAGAAAATTGGTTGCCTGCGGACATAGTTTGGCGGGAAAAGCGCGGCATGGGGGTGCCGTTAACCTCCTGGTGTTTTAATGAATTTTGGCATCAAATCGGTGATTGGTTGAATCCCGCCTTGTTGCTGTCAGAGAAACACTGGAAACCAGATTTAGCGGCTCAAATTATCTCCGGCAAATTCGCAGCGGGAATTCAAGGGCGCCGCATTGGTGAACTGATTTGGCTGTTGGTGATGTGGCAAATTTGGCGATCGCAAATTTGGCGTGAAGACGTAAAACAAAAATCTTGGAATCATCCGTTTTGGTTGCCTCGCCAGGTTTGGAATTACCGCCAACGGTGGGCAGAATAAAATCCCATACTGTTTACAGGAATTATACATCAAGACCAAAGAAACCGGGTTTTTCACCTAATCTCCGGGCTGCGACGCATAATTTTCGTAAAAAAACCCGGTTTCTGACCATCCGTGAGTAATTTTATTGAACAAACACCTACTTTACCATTATGCAAACAATTACCGATCGCAAATCAATACTCAAACAACCGCCTTTTACTCTTGCCCTAGCCCAAGAGTTATTAGCTACCTACGGTTCGCCGCTGTACGTTTATCAAAGCGATATTTTGCGCCGGACTATTGCTCGCATTACCAAGGCAATAGACTATCCGCGAACTCAATTTTGTTTTGCCAGCGTCACCAACGGTAGCATTGCCCTGCTGCAAATTTTTCGCGACTGCGGCTGGGGATTGCACGCCAATACACCGGGAGATATTTATTTAGGAATCAAGGCAGGTTTTGCACCCCAAAAAATTGTTTACAGCGGCAGCAATTTGCACCGAGATGAGATGGAACAAGTTCTCAAATGGGGGGTAAAAACTCTGAATTTAGACAGTCTCGCTCAATTGCAGTTGTGCTGCGAAGTGTACCAATCTCTCAGGGAAAACCAACAGGCTTTAGAACCGCCCAGTATGGGTTTGAGGCTGAATTTGCCCGAATTAACGGGGGACAGTCGCATTGGAGTGCGATCGGCCGAATTGACTGAAGCAATTGCGATCGCCAAAACAGCCGGATTAAAGCTCAGCGGCTTGCATTTTTATCGCGGCACCGGCACTAATTCTACGGCAGCTTTTACCCAAGTAATTGATACGATAATTGCCACAGCCCAGCAATTGCCAGATTGGGAATATCTCGATTTTGGAGGCGGCTTTGGCTATCCTTACCACGGCGGTACAGCCTTTGACTGGGAGCTATTTGGAGCAGAATTAACCAGCAAAATTAGTCAACTAGACCGCGAAATTGACTTAATAATTGAACCAGGAAGAGCCGCCATAGCGGGATGTGCTACTTTGCTCGCTCAAGTTGTCTCCACAAAATGGCAGGAAGCCAAACAAATTGTCGGTGTAGATACGACTGTTGCCAATCTGTCAGTACCATCGGTTCACGGCGGTTATCGAGAGATTTGTACCTGGAATTGCCGGGATGCTTTACATCTTACCGATGTTTGTGGCAATACGACTTATTCGCGGGATTATTTGGGAAAAAACTGTCAACTTCCAGCTTTGACAGTTGGAGAAATTCTCGGTATTTTAGATGTGGGAGCTTACGGCTATGCGATGTCGTCGCACTTTTTGCACCGCCCCAAACCTGCGGAAGTGCTATTAGAAAATGGCGGGCATCGGCTAATTCGCCACAGAGAAGATTACAGCGTTTTGTTAGCAAATCAAGTTTTTGAATAATCACTAGGAGATTTTTATGAAGTGCATTAAATGTGGAACTGATAATAAGTTAAAAGACCGCACAACCTGGGGCGGTCGCTGTAGCTGTAAAAAATGTAATCATCAGTTTGCTTTTGAACCGACTGCTATGACTGGTGTCAAAATAACTGACCCCATGTTTGCAAAGGCGATCGCTGATATTTCTGTTAACGATACACTGTTTTTTACTTCCAGACAGTTATTTTACCTTTTAGACAAGCGATTTAGCCTAAAAAGTTCTGACACGTTATTCTATACAATACCAGGATATTTAAGTGCTAATATATTGGTTTTCTTGGCTATTTTCACATCAGGAATGATACCGCTCGCAGGAGGTAGATTAGCTATTTTTGCGCTCTTAGTGGTAAATAGTGTATTGATTGAAAAAACTTTTACTGCTAGCCGTTCTAGCAAGTATCTCTACAAACAACGCCAGACCTTTGCCAAGAATTTGCAAAATTGGGGAAAAATAGTTTTGGTCTGCGGAATCGGTATTAGTCTATTATTCAGTTCTTATCTGCTGTTTTTAGTTAGCTGTGGTCTCGGAATATTAGCTATGTATTTGGGAAGCAGAGAAATCAAAAGAAAGTTGGGAAACAGTCAAAAATTTACTATTGACTCAAACCAGTTTCAAGACTGGATTAATACTTGGACAGCAATTAACACCATCACCAGAATGCTGCCGCCTCCTCGCGATTTAAACGCAAGCGCCGCCGTTAGCCCTGATGTCAGCGCTTACAGTTTTGACAGATTGGTTGTGTGCGATCGCCCGGAAATTGCCCAATTCTTAATCGCCAACAATTTTCACTTTGAAAACAATTGTGCAGTCCTCAGCATTACCGGATATCCTCAAAGTATCTTCGACACAACGATGGAAATGCTGCGCCGCAATCCAGATTTAAAAGTTTACGCTTTGCACGATTGCAGTCCCAAAGGACTTGGTTTAGTTCACCACCTACGCACGAGTCCTAATTGGTTCCCAGATAACAGCGCGATAATTATTGATATCGGATTGTTACCAAGGCAAATTATTGCAGGTGGCGGCAGTATGTTTGTTCTAAGTTCCCAGCAAAATGCACAAGATGCTGCACAATTACCAGCAGAGATTCGCCAAGATTTATTTTCTGATGAATTGAAATGGTTGGAATTAGGTAATTATGTGGAATTGGAATCGTTTAGTCCTCAAAAATTGATTCAGATTCTGAATCGAGGAATTGCTGGGAGTCGAGATGTGGGTAGCGATGATAGTAGTTTAATTTTGTTAGGTGGTACGGAGAGTTCTATCTATGTTGTTGATAGTTTTGGTTGAGGTCATTATACCATTGCCACGGTCACGATCGCAATTAAATAGGTTCGTAGTGAGGACTTTAGTCCTTCCTCAGAATTTTATGAAGAAGGACTAAAGTCCTCACTACAAACCTTATCTCAGTTTTGTATTTGTAGTGCTGTGCGGGGATAGCACTATAAAGAAATATCGTTTTTGCAAAGATGAGATGCTCCCCTTTATTTGATATTACTTAATGAAATTCTGAGGAAGGACTAAAGTCCTCACTACAAACCTTATTTGATTTTACTTATTACCTTGTAGCCAAAGTTCTAAACTCGTCAACAACCACAACTTAACGCCGTAACGCCCCCAAGTATCTCCTTCATAATCTAACCATTGAGCAATTAAAGATTGATTAAAATAAGGAGCAATAGCAGCTTTTTTTGACAGCAATAAACGTCTAGCCTCCCGATGCCAAAACTTCTTAAATCCCAACTGTACCGGAACTAGCATCCCGCTTTTGGGCCTGTCCAAAATTTGAGCCGGCAGCAAATTTGCCACCGCTTGTTTGAGCACAGCTTTTTCCACAACTCCCGACAGTTTGTACTCCGGCGGAATTGTCATGCTCAAATCAACAATTCGCTGGTCAAATAGGGGCGATCGCCCGTGCAAGCCCGCAGCTTGAGTCAAGTTGTTCACTTTGGTCAAAATCTGGTCTGCCCCCTTAAATTTGATATTTAAGGCCATTAATCGATTCAGATAATTGCCGCTAGCATTCAAATCCGCACTAAATACCGAAGGTTCTGCTTGCATTGCTGCCCAAATTTCCGGTTTTAACAGTTGAGGCAAATCCGCAGCGCACTTTTGAAATGACAGTAAATATGCTGGTAGCGCATCCAAATTAGTGACCGAATTGTACAAGCTATTCATTAGCATCGGTTGATTTTTGGGGCCGCCAAAACAGGGATCGCCGCCTTCGCCGTTCAGGACAACTTCGACTGATTCTCGCGCCATTTTTCCTAACAACAAGTTTGGCACTGTCAGCGGATCGCCGATCGGATCGTCTAAATATGCGATCGTCTCTGGCAACTTTTCCCACATATCCCGAAAGCTAATTTCTAAAATGTGGTGTTCAGTTTGGCAGTGTTCGGCGACGAGACTGGAAAACTCTAATTCGTTGGCGCATTCTTCGCCAAAATGAATTGAGTAAGTGTGAATTGGGCGATCGCAAAATTGAGCAGCTAAGGCGGCGATGCAGCTAGAGTCTAACCCCCCGGAAAGAAACACGCCTACAGGTTGATTTGTTGGCAAATATTCTCGGACAATTTCATCTAAAAGAGAGCGCAATCTCGCGCCGTGCCATTCTAAAGATTGTTCAGCTTCGACAACTTGTTCTCGCAGTTCCCAGTAGGCCGAAATTGTCTCATCAGGCAAGCTTAAAACGCTTCCTGGACGCAGTTCTCGGACTTGCTGCCAGAGGGTACGATCGCCCGGAACGAACGAACAACACAGGTAATCTCGCAGGGCTACGAGGTCGAGATCCCTTGAATGATATTGTGCGATCGCCCGCAGTTGAGGAGCAATCCAGCGAGTCGGGCCAACATTAGTGTAGTAAAGAGTTCGCGCCCCCGTGCGATCGCGCGCCAGCCGCAACACCTGCAATTCCCTATCCCAAACAGCAAACGCAAACATACCCGCCAGCAGCGGCAAGCATTCAACGCCCCAGCGTTCCCAAAGTTGAGCGATTAATTGGCGATCGCACCCCTGCCAACTACTCGCAGAAATCCCCAATTTTTCCAGCAATTGCGATCGATTGCTCAGCCAAATATCGCCAACAATCACAAATTTTTCTGAGGGACTGAGAACTATCTGAACATTAGGATTAGAGCAAATAATCGCAATTTGATTTTCTCGCCACGCTGCATCATCTGCGATCGCATCTATTTTCCCCCAAGCTATCCGCCAACTTGACGCAAATTCAACCAGAGGATTTGGAGGAACTGATATTTTCTGTTTTTGGCTACCTTTATAATTGAGGAATGATTTTATATTGTTCATTTTTGCGAGCTTAATATTATTCTCAATAATATCAATCTTACCAAAAATGTGCAATCATTCGCTTTCTTTCTTAGTCCGCGGAGGCGGACATCGTTTGTGTGCTCGTAAACTCTGCGAATTCTATTCGCAGGTTTGTAGTGAGGACTCCCTTCCGCATTCATAAGGACTAAAGTCCTCACTACAAACCGAAAAAAGTTTATCGCCCGCTAGCTAAGGCCTCCCGCAATTTGCGATCGCTCCGCGCTTTATCGCGAAGCTCTGGAGTCGCCATCCGCAACACAAAATCCAGCAACCAAGGGGCAATACGGTGACACCAAACCGCTAAATGACTTTGGTATCCCACCAAAATTTCCGGCGCATCTTTGTGCAAACCCGCGACAAGGGCGAGGGCAACTTTTTCGGGAGTTGTCGGTACTACCCAGCGAAATTGCTCCAAGTCTCGCACCATGTCGGTATCTGTGAGAGATGGTAGCAAAGCTGTGACTCGAACATTGTACTGAGTTAACTCGCTGCGTAAAGCTTGGGTGAATCCTAAAATGGCAAATTTCGTAGCAGAATACGTCGCCATTGTCGGAGCGGCAATTTTGCCCATCAAGCTGGAAACATTGACGATTGTTCCGTCTTTTTGAGCCGCCATTCGCCGAGCTATCAATCGGGTAATTGTGTATGTTCCCAGCAAATTTAAGGCGATTTCTTCCTCAATTAACGGTAGTGGCGATCGCAAGAATGATGCTTGGTGCGCGACGCCAGCACAGTTGACTAGCAGGTGAATTGGGCCGCAATCTCGCCAAGCTTGGGCGATCGCAATATTCACCGCTACTGACTGAGTTAAATCCAACGCTAACGGCACGACTTCTGTACCAAAAACATCGATTTCCTCTGCCAGTTCAATTAATTGCCGGCGGTTGCGCGCTACAATCACCAAACGTTTGACTCCTTGCCGCGCTAATTCAAGGGCGATCGATCGCCCAATACCGCGCGAAGCTCCTGTAACTAGAGCTGTCTTTCCTTGAAGCTGCATAGATTAAACCCTCTGAATTTGAAGCTCACCGCGCACGGATTTATAAGTTGCGAGTTATGAATTTTGTGGAGTTAATTCAAAACTTTTGAATCCCCAACGTGCGCGTGAGTTGAACTAAACTTTTGGTTTGCCAGAAATTTGCCAGAAATTTGCCAGAAATTTGTCAGAAATCTGGCTGCTAAACCTCATTCAAGCAGACAAACCTGAGATGGGAAAACAAGGTGGAAATCATACCCAATCTGGCTTGATTCCCCTGTTTCTTGAGTCTCGCGAAGGCGGACTTTGCCTGTGTAGCCGCGAATTCTATTCGCCCGAATTGGCACAGAACATTTGATAAATGTAGAGCATGAATCGCACACCTCCTAGATATGAGAATTTCTTCTCTACACACACCTTAACAACGGGAGCAAGAAGCTGCAACAATTTTTAATAAATCTTCAGCAACACTTCTTTACAAACTTCTCAGACTGCGGGTTTCCAAGTGCCGTGAAAGCCCAAAGGTATGACACCGGGCAATTCTAGCTGACAAACAGGGGGGCGATTAAGTCCGTCGCTGTCAAATATCCAGACTTCGCTGCTATCAGAATTGCCGTCGTAAATAACTGTCAAAATCCAACCTTTCTCCGACGAAATATCGGGAACGTAGATGGGCTCAGTGGGATAGCGATTTTCGCCGCAGTCTGCAATTGTGAGATTGCGGGTTTGCGTGTCCAAACGGGCGATCGCCCCGTAACGTTCCGGTACAATATCAACATCAGGCCGATACATTGCCAAATAGATATACCGCGACGCTTGCCCGATTTCTGAAGCAGGTACAACAGGAAACTCGCAAGCTTTATCCAACAATTCTTCTATTCCTGTCACTTTCCCCGTCAGAGGATTGAGATGCACTCGGTAAAGAGTACCCTCCGCATTGGTGTGAGTTTCACCAGTCGCCACTTCTTTCAGTCGCTGATTAGTTTTAAAGTCAGCCAAGCGCACAAAATCTACCGCCACCTCACCATCTTCGCTGACAAAACCGTTAGCAAAATGCCACTGAAACCAAGGATCGGTTTCGCCGCGACTGACTAAAGAGAGAGTTTCAGAGTCAATAACTAATATCTGCGTTCCTAACTTTGGTTTCCATTCCAAGGAATCGCCGTAACTGCTAATTCCAGCTAACACTGGCAAAAAATTGAGTCGCACCGGCGGCACAAAAAATATGAGATACTTTCCCGCCAAAACAAAATCGTGTACCAGGGAAATTCCATCTAAAGGAACAGTTGCTTTTTGCAATATCTTGCCCGTCAAATCGCTTTTATACAAATTCAACTTTGGACTCGCACCGCTGCTAATTCCAAAGTTAAAAATATTCCCAGTAATCGGGTCGCGCTTGCAGTGAGCAGAATAAGCTAATCCACTCTCTAAACTGCCTAAATCGTCCGTTCCCTGAGTTTCCAGAGTTTGCAAATCGAGGCTGTGAGGCAAGCCACCTTCCCATAATGCTAAAAGGCGATCGGGCAAAGCTAAAACAGAAGTATTGGCAGCATTCTTAATAGGTTTGCTCCACCGCAACCACACAGGGCCAGGTGCAGTCATGCCGTAATTAGTGTAGAGAAATTTATTAGCTTTTTCTTCAGCTTGATATCCCGCTGTTTGCACGTAGCGATAGACAGCAGCAGCACCAACATCAGTAAAATGTACCGCCAAAATTGCACCGTCGCCATCAAACCAGTGTCCCGCAGCAACGCCGCCGCGTTCCAAACGTGCCGGCCCGTTGCGGTAAAGACTGCCGCGCAATCCCTCGGGAATTTTACCACTTTTAACCGATAGCTGAGTTAGCGGAAACTCCGCAGCAGGTAGGGCTAAAGATTTAGCCCAGGATTTTTTAGCTGAGATTTTACTGGCTGTTTTCATTGGAAATTGGCAATTTCAAGCTGAGCTGGCAGAACTTTTGCTATACAATTATAGCACAAATCACCTAACACCTATGACTCTCCCGCGCCGTTATCTGCTCAGAACTTTTGGGCTGACTGCTATTGGTAGTCAACTTTTGCCGATCGCCCAAAACAACCTATTGTCCAAAAGTGCGATCGAGCCGCGCCGCCTCAAAGTCGGCGATACCGTAGCTTTAATCAATCCTGCCGCCTTCAACTACGCAAAAGAAGTGCAGCAATTTTTTAAAGTTCTGGATAACCTGGGTTTGAAAGTTAAGCTAGGACAGCATTTTTACGACCGCTACGGCTACTTAGCAGGCAAAGATGCCGATCGCGCCGCCGATGTCAACGCAGCCTTTGCCGACGACTCAGTGCAAGCTATTTTTACCGGGATGGGCGGCTGGGGCTGCGGTCGCATCTTGCCACTGCTAGATTACAATATAATCCGCAACAACCCCAAAATTATTATGGGATTCAGCGATATTACTGCCCTATTATTGGCAATTCATGCTAAAACTAATATAGTTACTTTTCACGGCCCTTTAGGTGTATCGAGTTGGAGTCCCTTTACAGTAGATTACGTCAAAAAAGTTTTGTTTGACGGAGGTTCTGTGACCATGCAAAACTCCACAAGTATGCCCGTTGAAACCATCCGGCGCGGCACAGCTAGGGGAAAACTCATCGGCGGCAATTTATCGGTAATCTCAACACTAATCGGTTCAGCTTATTTGCCGGATTGGGAAAACAGTATTTTGTTTGTCGAGGAAGTTAGCGAAGAGGTTTATCGCATCGATCGAATGTTGACGCAGCTCCAATTAGCGGGCATTCTCGATAAAATATCCGGTTTTGTTTTCGGACAGTGCACCAAGTGCGAGGCTGAAAAGCCGCAAGAGTCCCTCACCTTGTCTCAAGTCTTGACGGATCGCATCCGCCCCTTGAATATTCCCGCCTGGTACGGTTCGATGGTGGGACACATTCGGGATAAGTTCACTTTGCCGATCGGCAAAGAAGTCGAAATTGATGCAAATGCTGGTACAATCAAATTATTATCATCCGCCGTCAATTAATGAGTCTAACTCCGATATTCTGGAATCTAATTTGTAGGGTGCGTCGCCCTAAAAAAGCCCAAACTAAATATCGACAATCTCATAGCGACGCACCTGGGTTATTGAAGGGCCTGTGTAAAAAAACACTTATTTTGTAGCAAAGCTTTGTAAGATCATTTATCAAAACTTTTGTTACAGAACAATTTAGGGGCGGAGTGAAAGGGAGGGTTGTTTATTCAACGATTGTAACTGCGGGTGACAGATTTTTAGAGGGTCGGTGCTTAATTATAGCCTTTCGAGCTCCCATAGGAGGTACGACTGGGCTCCGTGGGCTCCGTGGCCTCCGTGGGCTCCGTGGGCTCCGTGGCCTCCGTGGGTTCCGTGGGCATACCTCACCACGCGATCGAACCGCTATATGTCATTGCGAGGCACGTTAGCGGAGCGATCCGTAGGAAAGCAATCGCAGAGTTTGATAGTAATTCGAGATTTTGCACCCGCTCGCAAGCAAACATTCAAATACCAAATAAAAAACACGAAATACAGTGAACAAAGCCGCACAATTAATTAAACCATTAACAGCAATCATCTTAACAATAATTTGCCTGTTATCGCAGAACGCTTGCACAGCAGCACAAGCCAGCGACATCGCCAACCAAGATACAATTTATCAGCAGCGAACAATCCACAATCCAGACGGAATCGGTAAATTTTACATGGGTCGAGAAATTGCCCAAGTCATGGGATATCAAGGCGCCAGTTGGCTGGAAAGACCATCCCGCGGCATGGAAGAAAAATCCGCTCGCTTAGTCAACAATCTCGATTTAAAACCAACCGACATTGTAGCAGACATTGGAGCCGGAACCGGATATTTTAGCTTTCGCATCGCCCCCTTAGTTCCAGACGGAAAGGTTTTTGCAGTTGACGTGCAGCCGGAGATGCTCAATTTTATTGAGTTGAACAAACAAGAAAAAAACATCTCTAATGTAGAGCCAATTTTGGGAAGTATCGACAATCCGAATTTACCGGAAAACAGCGTGGATTTAGTGGTGATGGTGGATGCCTATCACGAATTTGCCTATCCCAGAGAAATGATGCAAGGAATCGTCAAAGCACTCAAACCGGGAGGCCGCACGGTATCGATCGAGTATCGGGGCGAAAATCCGCTGATTCCCATTAAAGGTTTGCACAAAATGACGCAGAGGCAGGTTAAAAAAGAAATGGCCGCCGTCGGTTTAGTATGGAAAGAGACAAAAGATATGTTACCCCAGCAGCATTTAATGGTGTTTGAAAAACAATCTCAAATTTAGTAGCAAAGAAAACAAATTAATTACCATTTTTTCTGATTTTTGTCAAGGGACATAAGCCGTATTAATCCGAACAAGCGATCGCCAAAAAATACTAAGCATTAAGTAAGCCTTAAGATAGGGATTGCCCTCAAAATGTCAACTTACAATAAAAAATTGACAACCCAGAGGCGCTTCCCTAATTGTTCAAGCGAAGAAGTGTCGCTACTACAAGGTACCAGCGTGAACATTCCAAGTTCCATCCTCACCATGCTCGCCGGCATCGGAGTGACTCTGATCAGTCTCTGGTACGGGCAGAATCACGGTTTAATGCCGATCGCCGCCTCAGATGAAGCAGCCCAAATAGACGGACTCTTCAACACAATGATGACCATTTCCATTGGACTATTTATCATGGTTCATGGAGTGCTGATCGTTGCTGCAATTAAATACCGCCGCCGTCAAGGAGACAACACAGACGGGCCACCGTGGCACGATAACTTTCCCTTAGAAATTCTATGGACAGCCTTGCCAGCGGTGATTATTTTAGGAATCGGAGTCTACAGCTTTGAGATTTACAACTCAATGGGAGGCCTCGATCCGATGGGCAATCACGACCACGGCACGATGCAATCGCAATCTAAAATGCGCGGAAGTGCGATCGCAGCCACCCTGTCAGATACACCCCAAAAAGCCCCTCAAATTCCCTCAGATAAACGGATTGCTCTAGGCGTCGGCGCTTCCCCAGAAAATGAAGAGAAAGCACCAGACTTAGTTGTAAATGTGATGGGTTTGCAATACGCCTGGATTTTTAGCTATCCAGAAAGCGGCGTTAGTTCCGGCGAACTGCATATGCCAGCCAACCGCGACGTGCAGCTAAATATCGCAGCTCAAGACGTGCTGCACGCATTTTGGCTGCCGGAATTTCGCCTCAAACAAGACGCAATTCCCGGGCGGCCGAGCGAACTGAGATTTACAGCAAATAAAGTCGGCGAATACCGAGTTGTTTGTGCAGAATTGTGCGGCGCGTATCACGGAGCGATGAAAGCTGTAGCAGTCGTTCACACGCCCGAAGACTTCGATAGTTGGATCAAAGAACAGCAAGTTGCTAGCACTCAAAACCTAGAGCAAGCAGTTGCCGTCAATCCCGATAAGTTGTCCGATGGGGAATTTTTAGCTCCCTACGTCAGGGAAATAAAAATTAATGCCAAAACCCTAGAACAACTTCACCCAACTCATCACTAAAAATAGTCCCTACCTTCATCTAAAAGGTTCGTAGTAAGGACTTTAGTCCGGCTCCCCAAGATTTCAATGACTAAAATCATTACTACTACAAAAAAGTTCGTAGTAAGGACTTTAGTCCGGCTCCCGAGGATTGAAAGGACTGAAGTCCTTACTACAAACTAGGATTGAAGTTTTTACGGCGAAATAGGAAGCCTTTATTTTGTTGTTATGACACAAGCACAGTTCCAAGAAACTGCCAACATAGAGGCTCGCGGAACAGCGCCGGCCGACAGACATTGGCGAGACTACTTCACTTTTAATACCGACCACAAAGTTATCGGTATTCAATACCTAGTTACAACTTTTTGTTTCTATCTAATCGGCGGAGTGATGGCAACGATAGTGCGAACCGAACTCGCCACCCCCGACTCCGATTTTGTCAGCCCCGACCTCTACAACAGTTTATTTACTGTTCACGCCACGGTGATGATCTTCCTGTGGATCGTACCCGCAGGCGCCGGATTTGCTAACTTTTTGATCCCCTTAATGATTGGGGCAAAAGACATGGCATTTCCCCGCCTAAATGCCCTGGCATTTTGGATGATTCCCGTAGCCGGCGTGTTGCTGTTGAGCAGTTTTTTTGTCGGAGCTCCGCAAGCGGGTTGGACTTCCTATCCGCCTTTGAGCTTAGTTACTGCTCAAATGGGGGAAGAAATTTGGATTCTCAGCGTTTTGTTCCTGGGAACTTCTTCGATTTTGGGGGCGGTGAATTTTGCCGTTACCATCTTTACGATGCGGGTTCCGAGCATGAGTCTCAATGAAATGCCCTTGTTTTGCTGGGCGATGATTGCGACTTCAGCGCTGACTTTAATTGCTACTCCAGTGTTAGCAGCAGCATTAATTTTGCTGTCCTTTGACTTGTTAGCAGGAACGGCATTTTTTAACCCCACAGGTAACGGCGACCCCATTGTCTACCAACATTTATTCTGGTTTTATTCGCACCCGGCAGTTTACATTATGATCATGCCCTTTTTCGGGGTGATTTCAGAAGTTTTGCCAGTGCACTCGCGCAAGCCAATTTTTGGTTATTTGGCGATCGCCTATTCCAGTCTTGCCATCAGCTTTTTGGGCTTAATCGTGTGGGCGCACCATATGTTTACCAGCGGCACTCCCGGCTGGCTGCGGATGTTTTTCATGATCACAACTATGATCATCGCCGTACCCACAGGGATCAAAATATTTAGCTGGTTGGCAACTATTTGGGGCGGCAAACTCCGCCTAGTGAGTGCGATGTTATTTGGGATGGGTTTTATCTCAACATTCCTCCTCGGCGGCATCACCGGGATCATGGTAGCTTCCGTACCTTTCGACATTCACGTTCACGATACTTATTTTATCGTCGCTCACTTACACTACGTGCTGTTTGGCGGCTCAGTGTTTGGAATTTACGCTGCTTTTTACCACTGGTTCCCCAAAATGACGGGGCGGATGCTTAACGAATTTTGGGGTAGAGTTCACTTTGTTTTAACCTATGTGGGCTTTACTGTAACTTTCTTGCCGATGCACGCTTTGGGGATGCAAGGAATGCCCCGGCGGGTGGCAATGTACGACCCGAAATTTACGACAATTAATGTCATTTGCACGATCGGCGCTTATATGCTGGCAGTCTCGACAATCCCGTTTATCATTAACGTGATTTGGAGCTGGAGGTACGGCCCGAAAGCAGGTGACAATCCTTGGCAAGCTTTAAGTTTGGAATGGATGACAACTTCGCCACCGCCGATCGAAAATTTTGAAGGAATACCAGTATTGGCAACCGGGCCTTACGATTACGGTATGGAAAAAATTCAGAACACTGGCGAACGTCTCAGGCTGAAGTTGAGGGAAAATGCGATCGCCAGCGCCAGCGGCCAGAAACGCGGTATTCCGCTCGCGGAGGCTCAAGCTTCCACTTTCTTTGGCGGTACTGCAACTTTGGTCGAGCCTGAATCAGAGATAGACATTAATTCTGCTGCTGATGAAAGTCAAGATGGCAATTAGTCATTAGTGATTAGTGATTAGTCATTAGTCATTAGTCAGTTGTCATTAGTCAGTTGTCATTAGTCAGTTGTCAACAAACAGGTCAAACGTAGTACCGATATGCTGTCTGACGATCGAGCTCTCGATCCCCCCGGCGCCCCCCTTAAGAAGGGGGGGACAAGAAGCACTCAAAGCTCCCCTTGAGAAGGCAGGAACCGGACACACTCAAAGTCCCCCTACAACCAGGGGGATGCGAGGGGGATCGAGACTCCGCTATAAACGATAGATACAAAGATTTTCAGGCAATTGTTGGCACTAATTTCCTCTTCCCTCGGACTTCTTCCCTCTTCCCGAAATCCGTTAAATCCGTTACAGAATCCGTTGCCGAACTTTCCCTTACCAACTAGCAATTTATTATGCAACAAATTCCAGCGATCAATCCAGAAAAAACAGCTCTAAATTACCACCACAGCGCCGAAATAGAAGCCCACGGCGAAGAGCATCCCGACCACAGAATGTTAGGCGTACTTGTGTTCTTGGGATCTGAAGGCATGATATTTATGGGTATGTTTGCCGCGTATTTGATTTATCGGGCGATGGCCCCGATGTGGCCGCCTGAAGGTACACCCGATCGCGAGTTATTGCTGCCGGGAATTAACACGGTGATTCTGATTGCTAGTAGTTTTGTGATTCACAATGCGGATGCTGCTATCAAAAAGAATGATGCGACGGGTATGCGAAATTGGTTGCTCGTGACTATCGCTATGGGCGCGGTTTTCTTGTGCGGTCAAGTTTACGAATACACTCATTTAGAGTTTGGCTTGACTACTAATTTGTATGCCAGTTGCTTTTACGTTTTGACTGCTTTTCACGGTTTGCACGTGACGTTTGGAGTGCTGCTGATGGCAGGGGTCGTTTGGCGATCGCGCGTTGCCGGTCACTATTCTAGCGAACACCACTTTGGCATCGAAGCGACTGAGATTTACTGGCACTTTGTCGATGTGATTTGGATTGTTTTATTTGTGCTGCTGTACGTGCTTTGAGCGTAGGCTTTTTTACTTAGCGGACAGGCTTTTCGGCCTGTCCCACCAGAACTTAAGACGCCCCCTGTAGGGGGTTTTTTATTGTTTGCGAAGTGTTCTTGACCGTTTGTAGTGAGGACTTTAGTCCGCATAAATTAGAGAACTAAAGTCCTCACTACAAACTCTGCCCTAAATTACGCTAAAATAAAAGAAGCAATTCTCCCATCCACCAGCATTGAGAAAATTATGCAGTGCGAATTGTGCGATCGACAAATGGAAGCATTAACCGCCCACCACCTCATCCCCAAACAAAACACCAAGCGGAAAAACGAAGATCCCAGCCAGACGATCGATATTTGTTCAGCTTGTCACCGCCAGATTCACTCTCTCTTCGACAACAAACACCTCGCCCAAGAGCTCAACACCCTAGAAAAGCTCAAAAATGACCCTCAACTCCAGAAATTTATCTCTTGGGTTAAGAAACAAAAAACCGACAAACGCATTCAAGTACGCGGCAAAAAAGCGCGTGAAGCGTAGCTATCCCGAGCGTGAATCGCAAAACTCGCACTCAGATACATAGTTCTAGAGGTTTGATCGTTCGGAATGCGAGTCCGCATTCATGAAGGACTCGCATTCCGAACGATCAAACTAATTTTATTATTGTGGTATAGTTATTTAATTATTCGCAACAACCTAGTAACTATTCACATGAACCTCACCTCACTCGAACTCGCAAAAGACCGAGCGCGCATCTTCAAAAACTACCTCCAAACCGAAATAGATGCCAATGCTAACTCAGAAAAACTAGCCTTTTTAGACCGAGGAATTAAAAATTCCCCTTACCAAAAACAAATTCAGAACTATCCCGATTATCTCAAACAAAAACCCGACGGCTTAAAAGTAATTAGCGACATTCCCGCATCCAATAGCGCCCTCAAACTTAGCCTTTTTCCCAGCCTCGGAGAACTACCTCAAATTAATCCTCAAGCCTTAAACTTTCTCCACGAAGACATCAAACAAGCCTGCGTTTGCATTGGCACTTTTGTCGGTGGCAAAATCCAGGCGCAGTGGCTGGGAAAAAACGCACTTACCAAAGGTGAGTTTTGGAGCGCCACTAAAATTATCCCGCTCCTGAATATCGTCAGTCAACTAAATACTCAATATCCCGACTGCGACATAGAGAACTGCGTTGTTAGAGATGGATACGGGCAAAAAGAGGATATTTATTTTTACGAGTTAGCGAAAGACATGATTAGCTATACTGAAAATATAGCAAGTTCAAATTCCTTAGCCGCGATGTTCAAACGCTTCGATACTCGCACAGGAATAGAGCAATGGCTGAAGCAAACTACTGGCAATAACGACCTAACTTTTCACAGCGATTACGGCGAAATCCCTTATCTCAACAACCCAAAAATATTCGATCTCAGCAAAAAAAAAGTGCTGCTAAGTGCCGCAGAAAACAGCCCCCAACAAAATAATTCCGTATCTGCTTATGACTTGACCAGGCTGATTTCAATGTTAGGATGGCACTTCCACATCGAACAGCGATCGCGCATGAAAGGCTCTCAGTGGAGCAGCTTAGAAACCATTGTCAGAGCAATGGGATATGACACCGCTCGATACGCGGATGAAGCAATCAAAACTTTGGGTATGGATAGCCTCATCTCTTCTCCGGTAATTATCTCAAAATTGGGTTATGGAGTCAGTTCCAGGAGGGGAACGATAGAAACAGTTTATGTGGCTTTAGTGCGCTTTGTGGACGATCGCCCGAAAGCGACCCGAAAGCCTGCTAAACTCAGAACTTTAGCCATGACTTTGCGGGCTGAAAAAGTTTTAGACGGTTCCAGCAGTGGCGATCGCAAAGCCATAGAACTTGACGCCAGAGTCGCCGCCGAAGTTACCGAAATCCTCCGCCGGCTGTTTGCGGAAGAATTTGCTTAAACACCCGTTATGGCTACCGCGAAAGCCCGTGAAACTTGCGGTAAAGCATCGCCTCTATCGGCTTTCCGCCCCGCAAATGTTGCTCGGTGATTGCCGGCACTTCTTCAGCAGAAACACCGCTGTACCAAACTTCTTCTGGTAGCACCAACACCATCGGCCCGCTACCGCACTGTCCCAAACAACTGCTAGCAACAACTTCTACTTCTGCACCGGACAATTTCTGAAAAGCTGTCATTACCTTGGCTGCATTTTGCTTCCGACAAGTGCGGTTTTGGCAAACAAGAACTCGCCTAGAAGATTCGATAATTTTCATGTTTTTTTGCTTGACACTCTGCTGAATGTGTGCTATTTTTGTAGAATGGGAATAGGTGCGGCCATATATACCCAAAGTAGTCAGAGAGTCAATGCAGATTTTGGACGCTGCTCAAAGCCCATCCCACACATCATGATTAATGTGATGATAAACCTTTTGATGCTAACCATTGGCGATCGAACTACATCAATATTTGATGAATCGGCTAACCGCAGATGCTCTTCAGATAAACACTGATAGACGCAGATATTTTCCAAATAATTTGTGACGCCAGACAGTCTTGTCGGCGCTACAAGCGTTTTCGGGATTGTTTCACCGACGCCAGACTGATTTCGATACACGTGTGCAACGCGGCTGCTAATCTGATGATAAACCTTTTGATGCTAACCATTGGCGATCGAACTACATCAATAACCGTTTTCGGGATTGTTTGACTACGCCAGACCGATCTCGATACACGTGTGCAACGCGGCTACTAATCTGATGATAAACCTTTTGAGGCTAACCATTGGCGATCGAACTACATCAATAACCGTTTTCGGGATTGTTTGACTACGCCAGACCGATCTCGATACACGTGTGCAACGCGGCTGCTAATCTGATGATAAACCTTTTGATGCTAACCATTGGCGATCGAACTAAATAAATATTTGATGAATCGGCTAACCGCAGATGCTCTTCAGATAAACACTGATAGACGCAGATATTTTCCAGATAATTTGTGACGCCAGACAATCTTGTCGGCGCTACAAGCGTTTTCGGGATTGTTTGACTACGCCAGACCGATCTCGATACACGTGTGCAACGCGGCTACTAATCTGATGATAAACCTTTTGATGCCAACCATTGGCGATCGAACTACATCAATAACCGTTTTCGGGATTGTTTCACGACGCCAGACCGATCTCGATACACGTGTGCAACGCGGCTGCTAATCTGATGATAAACCTTTTGATGCCAACCATTGGCGATCGAACTACATCAATAACCGTTTTCGGGATTGTTTGACTACGCCAGACCGATCTCGATACACGTGTGCAACGCGGCTGCTAATCTGATGATAAACCTTTTGATGCCAACCATTGGCGATCGAACAAACGCGACTGATAGCGAGCTCCACCGTCGCAGAGTACCGTCACCATCGTATGTCCCGGCCCCATTTGCTTCGCCAAAGCCACAGCAGCCCCCACATTAATCCCCACAGAACCCCCCATAAACAGGCCTTCTTTCCTCAGCAGTTGGTAAACCACGCGGACAGCTTCAGTATCATCAATTTGGATAGCATCATCTACCGGGGCATTCTCCATATTTCCAGTGACGCGACTGGTACCAATTCCCTCAGTAATCGAACTACCTTCAGTCTTAATTTCCCCTGTTTTGAAATAACTGTAAAGTCCGCTACCCATCGGGTCGGCTAAAACAGCTTTAATCGCGGGATTTTTTGATTTCAAAAACATTGCTACACCCGCAAAAGTGCCGCCCGTACCCGTCGCCGCCACCCAAGCATCAATTTTACCGTCGGTTTGTTCCCAAATTTCCGGGCCGGTTGTCTCGAAATGAGCTTGGCGATTGGCTAAATTGTCAAACTGATTTGCCCAAACGGCATTCTCCATTTCCGCAGCCAATCTTCCCGACAGTTTGACATAATTATTCGGGTCTTTGTAAGGAACAGCGGGAACTGTCCGAACTTCCGCGCCCAAGGTTTTCAAAGCATCGATTTTTTCTTGAGATTGGGTATCGGGAATCACAATCAAACATTTGTAACCTTTAGCATTGCAAATGTGCGCTAAACCGATGCCCGTATTGCCGGCAGTCCCTTCAACAACGGTGCCGCCCGGTTTCAGTAAGCCTTTTTCTTCTGCATCTTTGATGATATAAAGGGCGGCCCTGTCTTTGACGGAACCGCCGGGATTGAGAAACTCTGCTTTCCCGAGAATTTCGCAGCCGGTTTCATCGCTGAAGCTGTTTAATCGAATCAGTGGCGTGTTGCCGATTGTACCTATAAAGCCGTTTTTGATATCCATATTTTTTGATTGTTTCTATACTATATAATTCTGACAATAACTTTGATATTTCGTGCTAACAGTTTACCAAATTTTGCTCGTGTTTAGCACAAATCCCGGTAAAACTGGGTCGCCGCTGACTGTAGCGGGATTTCCCAAACATTCCTCTGGTAAACCGGGACGGTAGATGTAGACTCGGCGATTTTTGCGGTCAATTAACCAGCCCAGCCGCACTTCTGGTTCTCTCATATATTCTTGCATTTTTGATTGCAGCGGCTCTAAGTCCTCAAAATCTGGTCTGAGTTCAACTACAAAGTCAGGGCAAATTGGGGCAAATTTTTCTTGCTGTGCTTTTGATAAAGCATTCCACCTTTCTAGTTTAATCCAAGAAGCGTGGCTGCGATCGCACGGAGCCGATCGATAAAGTAAATCCCGTACAAGAAGCAAAGCCAACGCCAGTTCCGTCTTCCTCTGTCCAAATGCCAAGCTCTCCAGTTAAAATAGCATTGCGGTTGCTGCTGATTCCGCCAACGAGAGTCAGCAATAGTATTTCTCCTCTCTGGTTGCGTTCAATTCGCAAGTTCCGATTGATTTGACAAAAATCAAAGAACTCGTCGTCTGTTAATTGTAATTTTGGCAGCATTCGCAATACGATCGGAGATGACGGCATTTTGCCTTTCCTCAAATCTAAATATTCAGACAAGATTGCACCATGTATTTGTTTGTAGTGAGGACTTCAGTCCTCAAAAATCAAGAAGGACTGAAGCCCGAATGATTGAACCTGAAGAAGGACTAAAGTCCTCACTACGAACCTGAAGAAGGACTAAAGTCCTCACTACGAACCTGAAGAAGGACTAAAGTCCTCACTACGAACCTGAAGAAGGACTAAAGTCCTCACTACGAACTTGAAGGACTAAAGTCCTCACTACGAACTTGTTTGTCGGTTATACCTATTTATTTGGTTGAGGAGTCATCCGCAAATAAGGCTTAACTGGTGTGTAACCTTTCGGAAATTTCTCTGCTAACTCGGCGGGGTCGGTAATCGATGGTACGATAACGCAATCGTCACCGTCTTGCCAATCAACCGGAGTCGCAACGCTGTATTTGTCCGTCAATTGCAAAGAATCAATTACTCGCAAAATTTCCCCAAAGTTCCGACCAGTGCTCGCCGGATACGTAATGCTCAAACGCAGTTTCTTGTCGGGGTCAATCACAAAAACTGTGCGAATTGTTAAGTTATTGAGCGAGTTAGGATGGATCATATCGTAAATATCGGAAACTTTACGATCGCCATCTGCTAAAATTGGATAATTGAGAGTAACTTTTTGAGTTTCCTCAATATCTTTAATCCAGCCCATGTGAGAATCCACATCATCGACGCTGAGGGCGATGGTTTTGACGCCCCGCTTGTCAAATTCAGACTTGAGACGGGCCACTGCACCGAGTTCGGTGGTGCACACTGGAGTATAGTCCTTCGGGTGGGAAAATAACACGACCCAGCTATCGCCAGCCCAGTCGTAGAAATTGATTTCGCCTTCCGACGAGGCTTGGGTAAAGTTGGGAACTGTATCGCCTAATCGCAGTGACATAACTGGTTTCCTCTAATTTTATTTAACGACGGTTCTCTATCATCCCATAATTGCCCGGTTTCTCGATCGCGCTGTAAATGATTCTAAACTTTTTGGTCGATCGCCCGCCAATTGGGTTACTCTAAGCTATGTGCGGTCTATTCCTACCGCTAAATTTTCTTGCTATGCTTTACTTTTTGCTGAAGACAATACAGCCTGTTTTAGTTCCCGTGTGTTTTGTCTGTGCCTGGGGTTTAGTTTTGTTGCTGTGTTCGAGTATCGGGCGTGCTGTCGGCGACTCAATGCACAGAGCTCAGCGGATGCACCAAATTCCTTGTGCTAACTGCGTGTTTTTCACCGGCGACTACCACCTCAAGTGTCCCGTTCAACCTAGAATAGCTCTATCTGAAGATGCGATCGACTGTCCCGATTATCGATCGCATTCCGGCACTTACGGTTAAAAAACTGCGAGCGAGCGCAGCTTGATATATTTCTTAACATTTCTGGCTCTTTCAATTAAAATTAAGTTTTGAGCGAGAGATTTTCAGGAGTGTAGAAAGAATGCTAGTTCAGAAGCTAAATGGCTGCGACGAGTTTATTGCTGGCGACGGTACTCAACGGCGAGAATTGCTGCATCCAGACAAACAAACTGTCGAGTTGCGTTACAGTTTAGCCCACGCCACTTTGCCGCCGGGAGAAACTTCGGCGCTGCACTCACTAACAACTTCAGAAGTTTACTACATTATCAGTGGCGTTGGCGAAATGCACATCGACAGCGAAACTCAATTCGTCGAAACAGGAGATGCAGTTTACATTCCGCCAAACGCCAAGCAGTTTATTTACAACTGCGGCGAAGCACCGCTAATATTTATTTGTATCGTCGATCCGGCGTGGCGAAAGGAAGACGAGACAATTTTTCAGTAACAATTTTTTAGTAATTTTGCTGTTTCTCCTTACCAGGCTCTGCCTGGTAATGCCTATCTAGAGGCTCTGCCTCCACCTCTCAAAACACCCTCAACCGCCATAAATTACTGTTAACAACAACAGCACCCAGCCATATGTACCGAGTGATTTCCTCTTTTTTCAACTTCGATGCGGAGTTGCAATAAATCCTCAGATTCAGTTGCATTGCTCCCCTCTTATTAGTTGGGGAAGTATCAGCTTTGTTGGTGGGTGCTGCTATTGTTTTTTGATGGGACAGATCTGAGATTAAACAGCGTTTTTACTCCTTTGATTGTATTTTGAACTTCGCTGTTGGATTTAGATGTTGTATCTGTCGGAGAAGCTTTTTGTTTGCTTCATATTATTAATTTACCACCTTCTTTTAGTAGCGCAAGTACCTGTAACTAAACTTTACAAAGGTCGGAAGTTCGGCAGCGGATTGTGTAGCGGATGTAACGGATAGAATTCCCGATTACCCATGATTGATTACCGATTACCCATTAGTTTTGCCGTCATTAGGAAGACGGAAGACAATCTTCTATGGGTAGAGATATTGAGGAGGAATTGTGAAGTTAAATGAAGCATCGAGCTTTCTGAATGGGCGGCTAAAATAGTAGAGCTCGGCTGTGGCTGCTGCGAGAAACACCGATAATATGTTTATGAAAACAACCAAACTCATCAAACTCTGCGCCTTATCGCTGAGCATTTTCCTGCTGTGTAGCAGTATCGTGACAGCGGAACCGATCGCGAAGCCTCAACCGCAGCAGACTTATACTAATCAAGAGATTCTGCAACAGTTGGTGAAGGCGAAAGTCGTGTATCTGGGAGAAACCCACGATAGCGCGGCAGACCACCAAGCTCAACTGAAGATTGTTCGAAAAATGCAGTGGCAAAATGGTAAAATTGCGATCGCGATGGAGATGTTTCAGCGTCCGTTCCAAAGTGCGATCGACAACTACTTAGCTGGTAAACTCACAGAAGAGCAATTAGTCGAGCAAACAGAGTACGATCGCAGGTGGCGCTTTCCCTGGGAATATTACGCCCCATTTTTGCGGTTTGCCAAAGAAAAACAACTACCAGTCCTCGCCTTAAATACACCATCGGAAGTAACGAGAAAAGTTGCCTCTCAAGGTTTAGAAAGCCTCACAGCAGAGGACAAAAAGTATATTCCGCCAATTTCGGAAATTCGCACCGACAACGCCGAATACCGGCAAATGCTGCTCGAAGTTTTCCAACAGCACCAAAAAGCAGCCTTGGGAAATAGTACAGCCTTTGAAAGATTTTTGCAAGCCCAAGTTTTGTGGGACGAAACTATGGCCGAAAGCATCGCTGAATTTGTCAAAGCTAACCCCGACTATCAAGTTGTCGTGTTGGCGGGGAAAGGGCATATTATGTTCGGTTACGGCATTCCCAGCCGCGTCGAGAGGCGCTTGGGAGTCGGGAAGGTAAAAATGCGCTCTGTTTTATTTCGTTCCCCCGCAGACACTCCTTTGTCAGCAGAGAAACCCATGGCTGACTTTGTTTGGCAGCACTCGGAATAGTATAATTATACTCGCAAGCAATAATCGGAAAAAGTTAATGACCAACAGACCAAAAATACTTGCATTTGCCGGAAGTACCCGGGAAGCATCTTACAACAAACTGCTGGTAAAAGTTGCGGCGGCTGGGGCTAGGGCGGCGGGCGCCGAAGTTACTTATCTAGATTTGCGCGATTTACCGCTGCCGCTATTTGACGAAGATTTGGAAGCCAAAGAGGGAATGCCAGAAAATGCCCGGAAGTTGAAGGAATTGATGGTAGCTCATGACGGGTTTTTGATTGCTTCCCCCGAGTATAACAGTTCGGTTACGGCTGTGTTGAAAAATGCGATCGACTGGGTATCGCGCCCAGCACCGGGAGAACCGGGATTGGTGGCATTTACTGACAAAGTAGCGGTAATTATGAGCGCTTCCCCAGGCGGATTGGGCGGTTTGCGGGGATTGGTGCATTTGCGATCGATCTTGGGTAATATTAACGTATTTGTGCTGCCAGATCAGAAAGCAATTTCTCAAGCTTTTCAAGCGTTTAATGCTGACGGTACGATGAAAGATCCCAAACAGCAGGAGTCGGTTGAGAATCTCGGCGCTAAATTGTCTAATGTGCTGTCGAAATTAATGGCGTGAGCCGATAAATTGATTGTGCAGTAGGGACACAACATTGTTGTGTCCCTACTATTTGTTTAGGTCAAAAATCTGAGATTTTTTATCTAGAATAAAATCCTTGAAATGGCATCATTAAAACTCCCAAAATCCGACTAACTTCATTAATAAAAAAGTCTCGCTTGTCAATATAAACTGTACAGTCAGTCAACTTAAGAAACTTCCAATCAGTACCTGTAGTAACAGCACCATAAATGCTGGCAATTTGCTCTCCGCTGCGCTGATTAAATAATTGGGCGGCTACCATTTCTGCAATACATTGACCTAAGCCGGATTTAATACTTTCATTCTTAGCCTCTGTGAGAGTGATAACGGGGGCGCGAATTTCATAGGAATCCTTAGATGCAGTGAGAATATAATCGCAATAGCCATTCAAACCTGCTTCTACATCTACATTGAATTCTGAACCTGAGAAAAAACCCACTTGAAAATTAAATTGGCGCCTGACTTCCAGTAAAATAGGGGCAATAATTAACTCGGCGCGAGCCTTTTCGGTATTAATTGCGGTAGCTAAAGATAGGTTTTAAGTTAAAGTAGTTTGTAAATAGGAACTTGGCTGTACCTCCGGGATACCACCAAACAAATCTAAAGGTTCTTCTACCGTTAAATTAAAAGCTTCTCTAACTTTCGCTAAAGTTGTAAAGTCGCTGTATGCCACAGGTTAACATCCTTGGTTGATTTGGGCGATCGCGTCCTAAAATTGCTACAATCATAGTTGATTGCCTGTTATTCTCACCCCCTTCTTAACATGACATTCACCGGAGATCCAACCTCAGCACCTGTTTTACCGACAGCCGAAGAAGCAGCGGTTGCTAAAACCAGCAGTCGCGCTTTAGAATCTCACTTAGAAAATCATCCCTCTGGCGAATCCCTGAAGTTGATATTAGATGAAAAAGAGGGGAAAACAATTGACATCCCAGCCGCAGCATTACCGCTGCTGTTAGCGATTTTGCAACAGACAAGTAGCGGCAATACTGTCAAGCTGACTCCTATTACGAAAGAACTCCATATTTATCAAGCCGCAGACATTTTGCGAGTTTCCGATAAATATGTGCGGGAGTTGATGGATTCTGGAAAAATTCCTTACCAGATAGTCAGGAACAGTCGCCGGATACGTTATGAAGATTTAATGGATTATAAGAAACGGAGTTACGAAGAAAGCATTAAAATTATGGATGAGCTTGTAGCTGAATCAGAAGCACTAGGTTTGTACCATTAAAGCATGGCAAATTTAACTGTTGTTTACGATGCAAATGTTTTGTATTCGGCATCTCTGCGTGACTTATTTGTAGAGTTGGCAACTACCGACATAGTTGAGGCGCGTTGGAGTGAAGAAATTCACGAGGAGTGGATGAGAAATGTACTTATCAACCGTCCCGATATAAGCTTTGAACAGCTTGGTCGAACGAAAAGATTAATGAATGCAAATGTTAAAGATTGCTTGGTGCAAGGTTATGAGACAATTATACAAGAGTTAGAACTTCCCGATCCGGGAGATCGCCATGTCCTCGCTGCTGCAATTTGGTCTAGTTCTAAGTTTATTATTACTTTCAATCTCAGAGATTTTCCTGAGCAAGCTCTTGCACCTTACGGCATTTTAGCGCAGCATCCAGATGATTTTATTTTAGACTTGCTTGAGACCGACTGGCAAACAGTCTGCAAAGCGGCCGAGAAACAAAGAATCAGGCTCAAAAATCCACCGAAAACGCCTGACGAGTATTTGGAAACGCTGGTAGAATTGGGACTGCCACTCTCAGCAACTCGGATGCGAGAATTGTGTTATGTTGATTAGTCCGATCGCCTCTTAAATTTCTTTTATACAAAAAATAGCCAATCCTGAACATACAACAAATTGTACCACTACCGCATCACCCGATCGACCTAAAAGAAAACCACCCGATCGCACATTGGCACTCACAGACAAGAGCAAGCATAATTTAACCATCGGTCATCGGTCGGTTATACTTGTTACAAACAGTATGGCAGGCGCGGGAGACTCCTCCCTCACACCTGCCATGCAGTTTTATTTAATAATTGTATGATTTGTGCGATCGCTCAACTACGATAATATAGGTTCGTAGTGAGGACTTCAGTCCTTATGAAAGAGCGGACTAAAGTCCTTACTACAAACCAATCTGATTATCCCTCAACTAAGATAACATAGGTTCGTAGTGAGGACTTCAGTCCTTATGAAAGAGCGGACTAAAGTCCT
>NZ_JAUBUN010000018.1:0-48362 GCF_036702665.1 Microcoleus sp. Aus8_D2 | reverse complement strand
TAGTGAGGACTTCAGTCCTTATGAAAGAGCGGACTAAAGTCCTCACTACAAACCAATCTGATTATCCTTCAACTACGATAACATAGGTTCGTAGTGAGGACTTCAGTCCTTATGAAAGAGCGGACTAAAGTCCTCACTACAAACCTATTTTTTTATTGCTCAACTAAGATCACATAGGTTCGTAGTGAGGACTTCAGTCCTTATGAAAGAGCGGACTAAAGTCCTCACTACAAACCAATTCGGTTCAATGTGACTTGATATCAGCCCATTTTTTTCTTCTTCCAAGCTTCAACAAACGGCAAAAACACCGACACCAACTCCTGGCGACTCATCACCAAAGTCGGAAAAGAAACCCTCCCGTAATTCTTCCCCACTGTCAGCGGAAAAATCGCCTGAGATTCTAGCGGCAGCCAAACCGCACCCGCAGCCTTCACAATTACCCAACTTCCGGCAATATCCCAAATTTTCGGAGTCGCTTCTACGCCTCCCATCGCAACACCGGAAGCCACCATCAAAAAATTGTAACTGGCCATCCCCAACATCCTAATTTTACTCGGAAGATGAGGCCCAATGCCCACACTCCTGGAACACAAATTAAAAATATGATTTCCACTTAGTTTATCAGCACTCGGGCGAATCGGGCGATCGTTTAAAAATGCACCTTGAGGCATATTTGTCAATACATCATCGTTCCCGAAATTCTCTGCATAAAAACCATGAAAAGTGTGATTCAGAGGTGGCAAATGCACGCAGCCAAAAACCGGAGTTCCGCGATACAATAAACCTAAAGAAATTCCCCAAATCGGAATTCCGCGAGCAAAATTAGTAGTAGCATCGAGAGGATCGACCACCCAACACCATTCAGTATCGGGTAAAATGTGTTCTCCTTCTTCGCTCAAAATCCCGTGACTGGGAAACGCAAGTGCGATCGCATTTCTAATCTCTGCATCCGCCCAATTGTCAGACTGCGTAACCAAACTGCCATCGGATTTCTCATCCGCTTGTGCTGAACCGAAATCTTTCAAAAACTGCTGTCCGACTGTCTTGACAGTAGTTTGAGAAAACGTTAAAATTGAATCCCAGAAATCTTTCATTTGTATTTTGTTCGTAGTAAGGACTTTAGTCCTTTCTCCACGATATCATTAGGACTGAACTCCTCACTACAAACCTGAGTTTTTTATTGCTGAGATAATGCGGACTGAAGTCCTCACTACGAACGTTCGTCTAATTTATTTGGTTCGCAGTCAGGAGTTTGGTCTTTTCTTCACAATATCATGCGGACTGAAGTCCTCACTACGAACCTTAGTCTAATTCATTTTCAAGAATAGTTGCGATCGCACTTTTGGCATTATCCTGAAACTCGGCAACATCTACCCGACTCAACAGATACACAGCAAAAATCATACCCACCGCCGGCACCGCAAACACCAATCCGTAAGCTAACATCGGCACACCAAACAAAGTTCTGCCAACATCCAAAATAGCACCGCCGCTAACCGTCGCCACACCCCGCGCCATCGCCTGCGACAAACCCCAAGCGCCAATAAAAGTCCCCGCTGTTTCCGCAGCAGTCAAATCCAACATCAAACTCAGCGCCCCCGTCGTCGTAATTCCCGAAGCTAACCCGAAACACATCAAAGCCGACTTAAACACAATCGGATTACCAGTAAATCCCGATAAAATAATCAAGCCAAAACAAGCCGCCACCGACAAACAACCCAATCTAATCGTATTTTGCTTGCCGATGCGCGGTACAATTAAAAAACCTGTGGCGCTCAAACCAATCAGCGTACCAGTACCGTAAATAGCATTCAACCTGGTACTTTCCGAAATCGGCATCTTAAAAATTTCCCCGCCGTAGGGTTCCAAAACCGCATCCTGCATAAACAAACAAATTGTCATCACCAGCAGGAAAGTAAAAAACAAACCTGTTTGGCGGCTAGCAGTCAAAATCCGCAGCGCGCTTCCCAGAGTAATTTTATCTTCTCGATTCACTGCGATCGATCGCGCCCCGTAACGCGAATACTTCTTCTCAACCCCAAAAGTCGCAATCCCCACCAACAGCAAAACCACCGCCGGCACCTTTACAAACAAACCATTAATCGAAGCCTGCAAAACTTCCCGGGGCACATCCCCATCAATCTGCTTCAACAAACCGCTGCTGACAATCGCCCCAATAATAATACCAACCATCAGCATCGACCACACCACACCCACCAACTTCGATCGATCCTCCTCATCCGAAACATCCACCAACAAAGCAGCAAAAGGAGTCGAGCTCGAACAAATCGCGATACCGTAAACTGCAAAAATCAAACCCAACAAACCCACCCAGCCGTAAGTCGGACTCGTCCACCCCACAGCATCCAAACTAGCGCCCAAGCGCCACATCACCTGCACCGCCAAAAAAGCCGAAATTACAAACAACAGCCCTCCCAGCCACACGTAACCCGTGCGGTGATGCCCAAACAAAGGCTTAGCATCAGACATTTGCCCGAACCACACCCTAGCCGGGGCCACAAACTGGTGCATCGCCAGAGTACCCGCCACCACAGTAGCCGGAATCGCCAACTCTTTAATCATCACGCGATTGAGCACTCCCAGGGTCAAAATCGACATCATGCCCAGCCCCATCTGAAACAAACCCAGCCGGAACATCGTCGCGAGGTCAATTCTTTTGACAGCAGCAGTCGCGGAATCTGTTAATCTTAAATCTGGCAAAGGGTCGATCGGCATAACTATTCAAATAAACACAACTTTGCACTTATAGTAACTGAGATATTGTAACCGGCCGCCATTATTCCCACAGTTAGAAGCTCAAATGACATTATTCATATAAAAATAAAGAGAATCAATCAATATAGCAACCGCCACCTGAAAGCGCGGACATAAATAACCTCAGGAATCGAGCCCCGATCCCGCGATCGATAAACCGTTTGATTCCCGTACTATGTAACTGTCAACTGTCAACTGTCAACTGTCAACTGCTACAATTGTGGATTTACCAACCGTGACAACCATTACCTTAGGACAAAATGGCCCAGCCGTCATTCCCCTGTGCGTCGGAACTTGGGCGTGGGGCGACAAACTATTTTGGAACTACGGCAGCAACTACGGCGCCGCCGAAGTAGAAGCAGCATTCAAAACATCCCTAGATGCCGGAGTCAACTTTTTCGACACAGCCGAAGTCTACGGTAACGGCTTGTCAGAAGAATTGCTGGGGCAGTTTATCAAAAAAACCAGCCAACCCGTGCAAATAGCCACCAAATTCGGCCCCGTACCTTGGCGCCTCACCGGAAAATCTGTTTCCGAAGCCTTAAGTGCCAGCTTAAAACGGTTGCAAGTAGAACAAATAACCCTCTACCAAGTACACTGGCCCTTCAGTTTTTTGCTGAGTCAAGAAACCTTGATGAACGCCTTAGCAGACGAAGTAAAACAAGGCAGAATCCAAGCAGTAGGAGTCAGCAACTATTCCGAAGCACAGATGCGCGAAGCTCACAAAATACTAGCAGCCAGAGGCGTTCCCCTAGCAACAAATCAAGTCCGTTACTCATTGCTATCGCGGCAAGTAGAAAAACAAGGAATTGTGCGTGCAGCCCGCGAATTGGGAGTAACAATTTTAGCATACAGCCCCTTAGCCCAAGGATTGCTGACAGGCAAATACAGCGCTCAAGAAGAACCGACAGGAGCCCGCAAATTTGATTCCCGGTTCAGCAAAGTGGGCCTCGAAAAAATCGAATTAGTCATGTCCACCTTACGGAAAATGGGAAGAAAGCGCGATCGCACGCCCGCCCAAGTTGCCCTAAACTGGTTAATAGCCCAAAACGGAGTCATCCCAATTCCCGGCGCCAAAACCGCCAAACAAGCCGAAGAAAACGCAGGCGCCCTAGGCTGGACATTAAGCCAGGATGAAGTCAACCAACTAGAACTAATGACACGTCCTTGGCGAGAATAAAGTAGAAACCGGGTTTTTTTACGACAATACAAAGGTTGTAGCCGTAGATTATGTGAAAAACCCGGTTTCTTTGGTCTTATTAATCCGTAAGTCCTGTTCTTCCTTCTTCCACCCATCCGTTACATCCGTTACAAAATCCGTTGCCGAACTTCCTTCCTCTGACTATGAAACTATTAACAGACTGGGGTTTCACCCGCGAAGGCCTACGCAACAACAGCCGCGGCGAATATTTAGTATTGCTTCAAGGGGCATTGCTCGCAGGATTTGCCATCTTACCAGTTTATCAACTACCAGGATTCAAAATTCAATCAACTCAATTAATTTATCTTACCTGGATTCTGGCAAGCATCCTCGGCTTAGGCGCATTCATTTTAATCGTCAAAGGATTGATAGACTTAGGAAAAAACCTCACACCCTTACCCTATCCCATAGAAAATGGAGAATTAGTCCAAACAGGAATTTACAGTATAGTGCGACATCCGTTGTACGGTGGCTTAATCTTAGCAGCCCTCGGCTGGACACTTTGGCAAACGAGCATATCGCACTTAATCGCCACTGCAATTTTACTGATATTTTTTGACATCAAAGCCAACCGCGAAGAAACCTGGTTAAGTCAAAAATATCCCGACTATTCAGAATATCGCCAGCGAGTCAAAAAACTAATTCCAGGAATTTATTAAAAGTTTTAGATTGCGGTTTGAATCAACCGTTCTATGATATACTCAACGATCGCAGGCTGTAGGATTAAAGTTGTTGGCGCGCTCTCATTGAGCGATCGCCGATATTCGATGAGCGATCGCTCCGCCAGCGCCTCCAACGCTTCCATCAGTTGCCGTCCAGCAACTTTGGGCAAAATTTCAGCTTTTAGCTTCGCAGGAGTCGCGGCTTCTGGATTAACGGCCAACCAGTACATGATTTGTTGTTGCAGGGGAGACAGGCGATCGAACTGGCGATCGAGCAAATCCCACAAATCGCTAAAAACAGTATTTCCTTGCACTAAAAATGCCTGAATATCACCGCCAAAACTATTTTGAATCGTAGTGGCTGCAATTTTGATCGCCAGGGGATTGCCGCCAAAGTAGTTGACAATATCTCTACTTTGTAGTAGCGTTGCCTTTAATCCTTTGTCGGCGAGGATTTGCTGGCATACAGGCGGTGAAAGGCCGGAGAGTTTGAGCGATCGCACAGGCAAATTTTCGCCCGATCGCACAGCAAATCCGCCCGGTTGTTCTCGTCCGGTTAAAATCAGACAACTGTGGTGAGATTCGTCAGCAATGCGCCCAAATAACAGTCCGTAATCTTCAAAGCCTGGTTGATATTGTCCGCTGCAATTTCCGGCTTGCAAAATCGACTCCAGATTGTCAAAAATTAACAAACAGCGTTTTTGCCGCAACTGTTCCATCAGAGTAGAAATAGAGTTATTGGTTGTGGCTGATGAATTAGTTAAAATCGGTAAAATATTGCTGAGAATAACATCTAAGGTTGGTGCTTGCTGCAAACTGCGGTAAATCACGAATTCAAATTGAGATTTAATTTGCTGAGCGAGTTTGACAGACAGAGAAGTTTTGCCGATACCGCCAAGTCCAAAAATACCGATCGCACGGGTAGAATTGCCAGTAATCCAAGTTTTTAATGTTTCCAATTCCTGTTGGCGGTTGTAAAAATAGGAAACATCGATCGCTTCTCCCCAATCTTGGATGCAGTTATTGAGTGCGCTGCGATGCTGGTAGCGGCGCAAGACTGCTTGAAGATTTTGCTTTGAGACTTGTTCACCGATGATTTGAGAGAGCTTTTGCCACAAATGCGAACCGACTTGTTTGATATAGTCGTGCTCGTAAAGTAAGCGCTCCGCTATTTCTTGATAAGAGTATCCTTCCCAAGTGTACAGAACAACGCGGGATTGAATGTCATTGAGTTTTTGCTTTTTGTTTGCGGATTGTAACAAAATATCAACTAGGGCGATCGCCTCTTGTGCTGTCATAGGGATTTTGACCTCTTTAGTAAATTACTGATGTTTCATAACTGCGAGTTACTTTTCAGGAAATATAAACAAATTTACACAATTGATCGAAAGCAATAGGGTTGCAAGCCCCCGTACAGACTGTGAGGTTAATTCCGTTATCTAAAATTTAACATCTAAAATCGATTGACTGCTAGCAGCCTTTAATGGAATTTACGTAAGTTTACAAAAGCCTGTCACTTTTTCTCACCGACAGGGCGATCGGAGTGGTTTATTCTTTGAGTTCAGGCAGAGAACAAGTTTTTCAGACAGTTCAAAACTGATGATTTCAGCCGTACAAAAGCTTGTCACTTTTTCTCACCGGCAGGGCTATCGGGGTAGTTTATTCTTTGACTTAAGGAAGAGTACAAACTTTACCAGCCTCATTTTTTTTACAAATCAATTAATTAGTCTAGTCTTCATCATTTTTTTCTGGAGTATCAACCAATGATAATTTCTACTTTTGAGCTTTTGGTTAAGCCTCAACTTCCTAAAGATTTACCTGGATTTATACCTAATAATGTCCAGCAAAAAATAGAGAGATTAAGGCGCACAGTTATTCAAGGATACTTCCTAACAATTGCAAACTTGGGATCGGTAGATATTTTTCTCACACTGACTTTTACAGTGAAGCTTCCTCCTGGGATTTCCATTGATGATTTGGTTACTTTCTTTGACACAACAGGATCGGATATGGGCGAAGATATGCCTGGGAAGTTAGAGCCTATTAAGGGTTTTACTAACAAGTTTATTGCTTCTGTTACTCTGATGTCACAAAGCACTGGACTATTTCTCGTACAACCTAATATCATCAGAAAACCTGAACTGCTTGACGATGCTAATTTTGAAGTGAGAGGCTTCGCTGAAGTTTCCCTTGCTACCTTAACATCTAGCGTAAGTGATGTGGCTGTTCTGATAACCCCAGAACACCGAGGAACCTTTTTTGACAATCTTACAGGTACTGGATCGGCAGGTCGCGATCAAATTTCCTATTCTCTACCAGTTCAGAATGGTGGGCTGTTTACATTTAAACCTTCCACTTGATTAACGATCGTCCTTATTTCCTTCATCAGCCAGATCCCCTCCGCTTCGCGCTTGCCCGCAGTACGCCAAACTGCTAGCGATTAGAATGGCGATCGCACCTCATCACCCTTCACTCCTTCACAAAATAACGGGAAATGAAAATGAAGGTTGCAGGTGCGATCGCACTTTACCTCAGATATAAAATTGCATAAATAGTTAATTGTATGACACAAGAACTGCTTGAAAAAATGGAGAATCAAACCAATAGATGGCATCGCTCGGCCGTAATATTGCACTCTATTGCTGTAACTTTAGGAGTCACTTCGGTACTCTCATCAATAATTGTCGCTACCTTTATCGACGAACTAGGAAGTTTCAGGACAAAAGTTTTTGCTGGACTAAGCGCAACTTCAGTGGCTATCCTTGAGACGACAGGTGTTGGACGAAAAGGTAATGGATTTCGTCAAGCCCAAAGACACTTAAAAGCCGAAACAATTAGATTTCGTGAAGGTGAAAGTTCTGTTAAGGCTTTAACCCAAGCTTTTATAGAAGCAGAACTGATGATAGGAGATTTAGTAATTAAAATGCCATCTACATCCGATCTAGAACAAAAATGATACAACAGGCAAAACTCAACAGTTGAGCGCTCGCAGCAGCCTGCGCGCTTGTAAAATCAGATTTCCTCCATCAGCCCAATCCCCTCCGCTTCGCGCTTGCCCTTCGTAGCCCAAACTGCTAGCTATTAGAATGGCGATCGCACCTCATCACCCTTCACTCCTTCACAAAATAACGGGAAATGAAGCTTGCAGGTGCGATCGCCCTTTCCTCTACCTTGACAATTTACCAACTTACAAAGCTTTACAAAAGTCTGTCACTTTTTCTCACCGACAGGGCGATCGAGTTTGGTTATTCTTTGAGTTATCGACAATTTACCAACTTAATAGGATAAGCAGAATGGACCAGATTTTATATTGGAATGAAGTTGCCCTCGAAGCTAACCGCGTTAGTTTTACTAATGGTAAGAACGAGCAGCCTGGCCCCACTCTGAGTTCCCGCGCTTTAGCGATCGTTCACTTAGCAATGTATGACGCTTATGCAGGAGTACGAGGTAATCCCATCGCTCCGGTTAATTTATCACCTTATCTCCCTGGCTTACCCGATCCGAAACCCCATGCCTCAGCATCGGCTGCTGTTGCTGCTGCGGCCCACGCTACATTGTCTAGCTTGTATCCCAGCCAAAAATTTTTTTTTGACTTGAAACATTTGCAAGCTGGTTTAACAGGTGATGGTTTAAAGGAAGGGCATGAATTTGGTCTTTTGGTAGCACACAAAATTCTAGAGAAGCGACAAGAAGACCCGATCGCTAGCGATGATGGTTATGCTGCATCAATGGCTCCAGGTGCCCATCGTCCCGATCCAGATAATCCTCAAGGATTTCATGCTCCCTTCTACGGTGCAAAATCGAGATGTTTTGCTGTCACCTGCCGCCACGAATTGGATGCTCCACCTCAGCTAGGAAGTGATGAATACATCAAAGCTTTGCAACAGGTGCGGGCGAAAGGAATTGCGCCGGAATTGATGGGAACCTTACCCGCAGGACTTTCTCCTCGAACTGCAAATGAAACACTCATTGGTATCTACTGGGGCTATGATGGCGTAGCTGAGTTAGGGACTCCCCCTCGGTTGTACAACCAGATTGTCCGTACCGTGGCGATCGCTCAAAATAATAGTGTCGAGCAAAATGCCCGTCTTTTTGCGCTAGTCAATGCTGCGATGGGAGATGCGGGTGTTTTGGCCTGGGATCAGAAATACATTCACGATCTGTGGCGACCCGTTCTTGGCATTCGGGAAGATGACCCGTCTCTAGGACCAGCAGCGATCGGCAATAACTGCCTTTCCGAGAATTCTGACTCTTCCTGGTTGCCATTAGGTGCACCGAACACAAATTCCAAAACAAAAGAGGAGACCAAGAAAAACTTTACGCCACCCTTCCCCGCCTATCCCTCTGGACACGCTACTTTCGGTGCAGCCGCATTGCACATCACTCGGCTGTTTTACGGCGTAACTGACTGCTGCAATGACAACTTGTTTGATTGTCTTACCTTGGTCTCCGATGAATTCAATGGTATTAGTCGAGATAACAAGGGTACAGTAAGACCAAAACATACTCGCAGTTTTCCAGGTGGGTTGTGGGAAATGATTGTAGAAAATGGCCTCAGTCGGGTCTTTTTAGGAGTGCATTGGGTGTTTGATGCTTTTGCTTTAGACAGTGAAGATAACCCCGATCTCTCCCGAAATATCGGTGGTGTTCCGCTGGGAATTACGATTGCTGAAGACATTTGTAACAACGGTCTGACTTTATCAAGTATTGGCCCTCGGAGTTAAAACTTATTGCCGATCGACTTTGGGCAAAGTCCGGTTATAAGGGTTAATCTTGTCTGCCGGCGATCGCACCTCACGCCTTCATTCCCTCACCCAATAACGGGAAATGAAGGTTGCAGGTGCGATCGCCCTTTCCTCTCGATCGACTTACCAACTTACAAACCTTTACAAAAGCCTGTCACTTTTTCTCACCGGCGCGGATTTATAGCGCAGCGAATACCGCGGCGTCACAAAGGTTGCCATTTCGCTTACAATAGAAAGATACAGAATATTTTTATTAGATTTTAAAGAGGCAGGATGCCAACACTAATCTTGAGCAGCGAGCAAGTTGTCGAACTCGTCAAACAGTTGTCAGTTGAACAACAAGTAGAAGTGTTCAGATTCTTACTTCTTCAGCAGTGGAGTCAATGGGAATCATTATCGCGTTATGGTGTCGATCGAGTTAAACTCCTTGCCCAAGAGCGAGGCTGCAACTGGGATGAGATGTCTGAAGAAGAACGTGAATCTTTGATCGATCGCATAGTGCATGAAGAGTAATGCAGTACATTGTAGTTTTTGATACCAATATTTTTCTTTCTGCATTGCTATCTCTAAATGGCAATCCATTCCGATGCCTTGCACTGGCAAAGATTGGGCAGATTGAGTCTGTAACCTGCCAAGAAATATTGGATGAATTTGCAGAAAAACTGCTAATCAAATTTAAATTTTCTGAAGAGATGACCAAAGCTGCTGTAGAAGAGGTTCGTGGGTTCTCCCGGATTGTGGAGATTTCTGCAACTCTCAAGGCAGTTCCCGCAGATTCAGATGATGACATGGTTGTGGAGTGTGCAGTGAATGGAAATGCTACTCATATTGTCACGGGCGATAAGCACCTTCTAACCTTGACGGCTTACAGGAATATCAAAATTGTAAAGGCGACAGAGTTTATCGCGTTATTATCGCAAGCTTAGATAATGTTGCCAGCAGCTTAAAAGTCTGGACTTTTGAGTTATCATCTCTGTCAAGGATCGCCCTAAGAGAGATCCATCAGCCCGATCGCCCTTCGTAGACCAAACTGCTACCTATTCGGATGGCGATCGCTCTTTCTTCTCGATCGACAATTTACCAATTTACAAACGTTTACAAAAGTCTGTCACTTTTTCTCACCGACAGGGCGATCGGGGTGATTTATTCTTTGAATTAAGATCAAGCAAAAGCTGTTCAGACTGTTGGGAGTTAAACCGCAGATGTGGAGGATAATCCGGCTAGGAAGAGTATTGTACTGCAAATAAGATATAAAGGAGCATTTAAAAATGTGGGTATTCGAGCCAACTGCAAAATTGACTGATTTCGATCGTGTTTCTGGACTAAAAGACTTATGGAGTTCCTTCATCAACGATCAGTATGAAAGGAATCTCTATGGTGATGCGCTAAGAGAATTGCAAAGATGGGGGCGTTCTGACAGTGATTTGCGCGTATACAATCCAGCATCAATGCCTATTGTGTCCCCTTCAGAGCTTAAGAATGTTATTTGGTCAGCACTCCCTACAAGCTTTGATGGACAATTCAACAATACAAATGAGAAGTATACCTACTTGGATCGATCGCAGCGCTACCCTGTTAGGAATGGCTCATCTGTGCTCACCCGCATTCAAGATGAATACTGCGAGTGGGTTGTCAAACGTAACACTGACAACAAGATTACAGAAGTTATCTTCACGAGTGAGCCTCCAGAATATTACAATTTCATGTTCTATACTTCACAGGAATCACGCGACCTATTAGTAGATGTCTATCGCGAGATCGTTGGAAATAAATCAATCACGATTGATGATTTAGTGGACAGCAGTGGTGAATATGACTGGTACAACCGTTACAACAACGAATTTGCTGTACATATGCAGCAACCAAACAACACGCTTGGCGCACAGGTAAATATTGTGTCACGTTCTTGTATTTTGCGAATCAATCGCCTTGGCAATCCGATTACAGATGCCCAAGGACTTATTCGCTGTGGTCAGTATGGTGATGAAGCACGTCAGAGCGATCCGAGCATTGGCAATGCCATTAATCAGTTTGCTAGGGAAAACCGATTCATTACCATTGAAAATCCAGTTGGATTATATATGAGTGGTGTTGATTGGAAGGGTTGGAAAACTCCTGATGGAACTCCAGCCGATGAGTTCTGGAAAGTGTTACGCGGTTCACAGGATGCCGAGCCGGAGAAATCTTATATTGTTCGTGCTGTGTACTCAGTACCTGAGAGCAAGGGTTACACTGTCTCGGATATCAAGATTGATGGTGAGCCGATCGACTTTGGTGCCCAGATTGCCAAGCGTATTGATGTTCGTGTCGGAGTTTTGGTAAGCAATCCGCAACCAATTCCGTTGCCCCGAGCGATCGGTTGCACTGGTACACCTCCATTCCCATTACCAACTCCAATGGACGTAATTCCTTCAAGTACAGTAGCTGCTCTTAGTGATATGTCTAGCCCTATGAACGCAACCAGAACCAGCGGAGGGATGTAATGCTTGAAGAGCCAGTTTTAGATCTTGACGATATCCAGGGCAATGTCCTGCCAGGCTTTAAGAAGGATAGTCAGCATTTCCTTTTCCTTCAAATTGTCGATCCACAGCCAGCACGACTGTGGCTCAAGTCACTCGCTCCAAGGTTGTGGACAGCCAGAGAGGTTCTTTCTGCTCACAGTATGTGGAAGGCGATGCGGGCGAAATTGGGACACGAACCCGACAATCTTGACTTCTTGTTTCTCAACTGTGCGATTTCAGCACAAGGACTGGCGAAACTTGCTGTACCAGGTATTGAGGAGTTCGACGATCGAGCTTTCAAACTAGGACTTGAGGAGAGATCTGCCTCCATTGGCGATCCTCCTCTCGGTAGTGGTGAACCGGGCGCGCCAGAAAATTGGCTGTTTGGATCTGGATCTCGTCGTCCAGATGTACTTTTGATTCTCGCAACTGACGATCTTGATTGGGCAGTGAGAACTGAAGAGGAGCTCATCACTTCAGCACAGCAGCAGGGATTACAGCTAATATACGTCGATCGAGGTCGAGTTCGACCAGGCAAACTGTCTGGACACGAGCACTTCGGTTTCAAGGATGGTATTTCCCATCCAGCAATTAGAGGGCGCAGATCCACTGCACCAGATGATTTTATCGAACCACGAACATTGCCAGAAGATTCAGCATTCGATAACCACAGTAGATTTGCTGCGCCTGGTCGTCCTCTAGTATGGCCTGGTCATTTCTTGTTTGGCTACTTGAGACAAGAGCGCGATGAGCCAGAATCGAGTCGTCCAAACTCTAAGCCTCCTGGGCCAGATTGGGCAGTGAACGGCTCGTTCTTAGTCTATCGGAGATTATCCCAAGAGGTGCAAGCGTTTCATACATTCCTTGCTGAAGCATCTGAAACTCTACGTCAAAATGGTTTCGATCCAGATCTGACTCCTGAACGACTTGGTGCATTGCTTGTGGGTCGATGGCCATCTGGATGGCCAGTAATGCGCGATCGCAATGTCGATCGCGGAGAACAAGAATTAGGTGAGAACTATTTCACTTTTACTGAAGCAACGACTGTATCATTACCGAACGATCCATATCCGCTCAACCTAGCCGATCCAAATGGACTAATCTGTCCTTTTGCAGCACACATTCGCAAGGTAAACCCGAGGGATGATGCAACAGATATTGGTTCAAAGGAGCGAACTTTTCAGAAGTTACTCCTTCGGCGCGGTATTACTTTTGGTCCAGAAATAGACCAACCTCAAGCTGAGAGAGGTCTTTTGTTCGTGGCGTTCCAAACATCAATCGTTGACCAGTTCGAGTTTTTAATGAATGACTGGGTAAATGAAGCAAATAAGCCCCATGCTAATGGAGGCGTAGATCCGATCGTCAGTGCTGTACGTAATACTAAAATTTCTTTGGTAAATGGCACTAACAAATTTGACCTGCCAATTCCGGGTGGGTGGGTAGTAGCAACGGGGGGCGAGTATATGTTTGCTCCAGGAATCCGTTTTTTTTCAAATGTCCTTTAACCTGAACTTCCCCCCTGCAAAAAACTCGAAACTGTCTCACCACTGTGCGACTATTGAAACTTACCCTCGTGGGGGGGGGAGTTCAGTTTAACTCCCCCCTGGTGGGGGGGGAAGTTCAGACTGCTGACTTTCATTCCTGCCGCGTACCATCAGGCATCACCGCACCCTTTAATTTCGCCCCTTTCAAATTAGTATCCAACAGCAAAGCATTCCTCAGATTAGCACCCTGCAAATTAGCACCTTCCAGATTTGCCATCCACAGATTAGCCCCCTCTAAATTCGCCCCTTCCAAGTCAGCATTAACTAGAAAAATACCTTTCATAAAAGCACCTGTTAAATTAGCATTTTTTAAGTGACCTCCTCCCAAATAAGCATCCTCTAAAAAAGCCTTTTCTAAATTTGTTTCTGCCAAATTTGCCCCTACCAAATTGCTGCTTATCAGATAAACACCAGCCAAATTTGCCTGTTTCAAGTTAGCATTTACCAAATTGGCACTCCACAAATTGGCATTTTTTAGGTTGGCATTTTCTAAATTGACGCCTTCGAGAAAAACTTGGCTCAAATTAGCTTCAGAAAGATTGCAGCCCCGGCATTCTCTCGCTACAAGCAACTGTCGGACTTGATGCTTGACTGAGGAACCGTTGGCTGCGAAGATTATTAAACCTGTAGTTGCTAAGCCGATCGCCCAAACAGTCGCCATCCCGATCGCACTTACAATCTTTCTTTGTGTCATACCTCGAAAACCGCTGTTAGTATAAAAAGATACGCATAAAAGATAGTGTTGGCGATCGAGTTTTTTCCCGCTCTTCCCTTCCCTTATGAAAAAACAGTTAAAACTTCAATTGCTAGCGATCGTCCTAATCTCGATCCTAGCAACAATCGGCGTCGGGTGCGATCGCACTTTCCAAAAACCCTTCCAACTTCCCGCATCAGCCAAACAAGAGCCCTGGCCAGTGAAAACAGGCCTGCGAGTCGGACTAATCCGCGACAACATCCCAACAGTTAACCGCATAGTTTTAGTCCCCGACGAAGCCACATTCTTAGCAGCAATCCAAAAGTGGAATCTCAAAGGACACTGGCCCATTCTCATCGAAGACAAAAAATATGCGCCGATGTTTTTGCAGCGCTTCCAACCCGAAGAAATCGTCCGTTTACCCAGCATCAAACAGCAACTCCCAAAAAATCAAAAATTCCAAGAATTAATGCACAAGAGCGTAGCAACAGCCTGGAATGCTACGGATACTCAAACCTTAAAAGCAAAATGGAAAGAGCTCGGCTGGGAACCTCCAGGAGTAGTCATCACCTCAGAAAATGACCCAGCACGCACAGCAGCAGTGGCTTTAGCAGCCGCCCGCGGTCAACCTTTAGTATTTCTCGAAGGTAACTTCGGAAAACCCAACGATAACCTTAATAGCGCGCAGTGGAAAAATCTGCAAACAGCAGTTACCAAAGCCGTCGAATCTACTGGATATTTTTACTCTCAACTCGGAGATGCGATCGACACAATAACTATTGTACGCCAACTAGCAGTAAAATATCAATCCCCCCAAAATAAAGACGAACAATTAGCTGTTACCGACGGTTTGGGAAGGCACCCCAACGGCGAACGCTGGGCGGCGGCTGGCTGGATTTACGGATCCCAAGTGCGATCGATCTATCAAGCCATGTGCGCCATATTTCTCGACAGCGAAACAGCTATGCTGTATGACAGCTACCCAAAAGAAGGAAATTGGGGAAAATATGAAATGGAATCAGCAGCTAGCGGACTAAAAAGCATAGGCATTAATGTAGAATTAGTCCAGCAACCCGATTCTAGCCTGCAAACATGGCGGAGTTTAGCATCAAAACCGTGGACATTTGACTTAATATTGCTCAATTCCAAAGGCTATCCGAAATCCTTTCAAGTCGGCGACGGCGATGCCCCAGTTGAGGATATACCAAAACTCCAGTTTCCCGCCGCAATCCACATGATTCACAGTTGGTCAGCATCTGATCCAGATGATGCAAGTACCGTTGCTGGTAGATGGTTGCAAAATGGCGCTTACGCCTATGTCGGCAGCGTCAACGAACCTTTGTTATCTGCGTTTATTCCGCCTAAAATTATGGTCGATCGCCTAAAACGAGGTGCGCCCTTTTTAATCGCAGCCCGCCAGCTAGAATCGCCTCCGTGGAAAGTCGCCACCATCGGCGATCCGCTAATGTCGATCGCCAAACCCAAACCCAGAATCCCGGCCGCCCAACAACCGATATGATATGTGCGATCGAACAGCCACCATGAAACAGGTTTGTAGTGAGGACTTTAGTCCTATTCCCTGAGGACTGAAGTCCTCACTACAAACTTTCGATTTGAGATTTTTTGTTTAATCTCAAATCTCAAATTAGGTTTGTAGTGAGGACTTTAGTCCTATTCCCCGAGGACTGAAGTCCTCACTACAAACTTTCGGCCCGAATCACTAACACTTTAGATATAGTTAATTAGCATTATCACTCAATTTATCTCAGTTTGAATGTCACCGATCGTACAATTTTCTGCTAAAATCCGCTCGCCCTCAGAATCGGTCATTCCACCCCAGCCGCCAGCCCCAAATAGCCGCCCTAAAAGACACCTTAATTAACCCCAGTTCAAAAAACAATATAACTGTAGGCAAGCTCTAAAGCACGATCTTCATCAGTCATTCCCAATTCTTCAAGTCTTTAATCTCAAATCTCAAATCGAAAAATGGAAAATCGTATAACTTGTCAATTCCCCTAAAATCACTCAAAATGAAAATAAGAAATAAAATGTAATATTTATCTAACTTCTCACAGAAGAATTAACCCCTAAATGAGAGCCATTTATCCTCTGGATCTGCCACCACCCGGCCCAACCGCAGAAACTCCCCATTCCTCCCGCCTCAGCCCGCTGTTCAACCGCCTGCACCCGAGTCCAGAAACCCTGCTACTCATCCTCTCCCTAGTCATCGGGGGAGTTACGGGCGCAGGCGTCGTCACCTTTCACTACCTGATCCACTTGATCCACAGCCTGATGCTGGAAGACTTTATGGGGGCGATCGCCTCGAAAGGCTCTTGGACGCTAGCCTGCATTCCCACCCTCGGCGGAGTCATCATCGGGCTGATGCGGTGGCGGTTTCGGGACTTTGGCCCGAATATGTCATCCTTAATTGCAGCCACCCGCGGGCTGCAAGAACTCTCTCCGCTTAAACCTATCACCAAAATGGTGGCCGCCTCAGTATCCCTCGGCACCGGCGCCTCCCTCGGCCCGGAAGCCCCCAGCGTCGAAATCGGCGCCAACTTCGGAATGCTGCTAGCTCAAGTCTTGCAGCTTTCCCCAGAACGGCAGCGCTTGCTCCTCGGTGCGGGAGCAGCAGCAGGTTTATCTGCCGGATTTAACTCTCCCATCGCCGGAGTCTTTTTTGCCTTAGAAGTCGTGCTCGGCAGCACCTTCGCCACTTCGTCAGTCAGCGTTGTCTTGCTCTCCGCCGTAGTTTCGGCGCTAATCGCTCAAATTTGTTTGGGATCTCAGCCGGCCTTTGCTTTGCCAATCTACGATGTCCGCAGCCCCCTAGAACTGCCTCTATACATGGGATTGGGACTTTTGGCGAGCGGAGTTTCCCTAGCTTATACAGAAGCAATTCAATTGGCCGATCGCTGTTTTCAAGGAAAAACCCGAGGATTTGCTTGGCTCGGACGACTGCCCCGGCCGCTTCATCCGATCGTCGGCGGCGCCTGTGTCGGCTTAGTCGCTCTGAAATTGCCTCAAATTTTGGGCGTCGGCTACGAAACAGTCCAAGCAATGCTCCAAGATGTGAAATTTTCTTTGCCTTTGCTGCTGTTGCTGCTATTTGTCAAACTGGCTGTGACAGCAATCAGCCTCGGCAGCGGTTTAGTCGGCGGCATATTCGCTCCGGCGATGTTTTTGGGAGCTTCTCTGGGTTCGGCTTACGGCATCTTTTTGGAAATGCTGCCGGCATTGAGCGATCGAGTTGCAGGCCCTGCCGCCTATGCCATGGTGGGCATGGCTGCTGTCCTCGCCGGTAGCGCTAGAGCACCGCTGACAGCCATTCTGTTGATGTTTGAATTAACCCGCGATTACCGGATTGTGTTGCCTTTGATGGCCGCAGTCGGATTGAGTGTTTGGCTGGTGGAGTTTGTGAATCGTCGATCGACAGCCCACAGCCTCAACCTCCAACAAATGGGCGTAGACGTAGCTGTCAATACACCAATCAAAGCCCGAGAACAGTTGCAGGATTGGGAAGACGCTCTCGGAGAAAGAATTGTCACAGAGCTGATTTCTTGCGAACTTCCCACCGAAGACGAACACACTATGGAGGAGCCAGCGTTGGTAATGGCTAATGCACATTTGTCCGAAGATGTCAAGCCTTTGTCGGAAACAAAATAAGCGGTTGAAGCAGTTGAAGTGCGATCGAATTCGGCCGCTTCGCCACAAAACGCATAATCTCAAACTTAAATCTTACCGCTATGACATTTATTAACCCAAAAACCGATTACGCCTTTAAAAAAATCTTCGGCTCATCAGAAAGCAAAGACATCCTAATCAGCTTTCTGAATGCGCTAGTTTATGAAGGAAATGCCACCATTGAAGACTTAGAAATCATCAACCCAAATCTGCCCCCAAAAGTTGAAGGATTAAAAGATACATATCTCGATGTCAAAGCCCAACTCAGGGATGGCACATTAGTAATTATTGAAATGCAAGTGCTCAACGTGCAGTCTTTCGGGAAGCGGGTTTTTTACAATACAGCCAAAACTTACGCATTTCAATTACAAGCAGGAGAAGGATATCGAATGCTCAAACCAGTGATTGCCTTGACAATCACGGATTTTGAAATGTTTGCCAACAGCCCAAATTTAATCTCAAGATTTGTGTATAAAGAAGTAAAAACAAACTTAATATATCCCGACAACGAGATGGATTTAGTGTTTGTAGAATTGCCGAAGTTTACCAAAAAAGAGCAGGAACTAGAGACGCTAGCCGACAAATGGATTTATTTCATAAAAAATGCCAGAAGTCTGACATCAGTGCCAGAAACGATGGACATTATCCCAGAAATCCATAAAGCATTTGATATTGCGAATCAAGCGAGATTAAGTCCGGAAGAAATAACGAATATGGAAAAAATAGAACAGTTTATTTATGACCAACAGGGGGCGATTCTTAAAGCTACTACGGAAGCACGAGAGGAAGGAAAAGAAGAAGGACGAGAAGAAGGAAAGTTAGAAGGACGAGAAGAAGGAAAGCGAGAAGAAAAGCTGGCAATCGCCCGACAACTAATTTCACGCCTAGATGACGAAACCATCAGCCAAACCACAGGGCTGAGTCTTGAGGATGTGCGGAATTTGCGAGTCAGCGATTCCTAAAAGTTCCTCCCAACCTAAATTATTGTAGCCACGATAAAATCCTCAAGTTATTCAGTGAAAAATCATGACATTTATCAACCCAAAAACCGATTACGCCTTTAAAAAAATCTTCGGTTCATCAGAAAGCAAAGACATTTTAATCAGCTTTCTCAACGCCTTAATTTACGAAGGAAATGCCACCATTGAAGATTTAGAAATAATCAACCCAAATCTGCCTCCCAAAGTAGAAGGATTAAAAGATACCTATCTCGATGTCAAAGCCCAACTCAGCGATGGCACTTTAGTAATTATTGAAATGCAAGTGCTCAACGTGCAGTCTTTCGGGAAGCGGGTTTTTTACAATACCGCGAAAACTTACGCATTTCAATTACAAGCAGGAGAAGGCTATCGAATGCTCAAACCAGTGATTGCTTTGACGATTACAGATTTTGAAATGTTTGCCAACAGCCCAAATTTAATATCGAGATTTGTGTATAAAGAAGTAAAAACTAACTTAATATATCCCGAGAACGAGATGGATTTAGTATTTGTAGAATTACCGAAGTTTACCAAAAAAGAGCAGGAACTAGAGACGCTAGCCGATAAATGGATTTATTTCATAAAAAATGCCAGAAGTCTGACATCAGTGCCAGAAACGATGGACATTATCCCAGAAATCCATAAAGCATTTGATATTGCGAATCAAGCGAGATTAAGCCCGGAAGAAATAACGAATATGGAAAAAATAGAACAGTTTATTTATGACCAACAGGGTGCGATTCTTAAAGCTACTATGGAAGCACGAGAGGAAGGAATAGAAGAAGGACGCGAGGAAGGACGAGAAGCAGGAAAGCGAGAAGCAAAGCTGGCGATCGCCCGACAACTACTTTCACGCCTAGATGATGCAACTATCAGCCAAACTACAGGGCTGAGTCTTGAGGATGTGCGGAATTTACGATCGCCCGATTCATAGTTTCAAGTAATTGTGCCGATCGCACTTTACCCACCAATCATCGCCCGCACTCAACCCCTCGATCGGGCAGACAGTGGCGCTACCCTCAACTCTGGGCTAAAATAATCAAATATTACTCACAATCGGCAGAGAGGGGCTTCGGTGGCAGGAAACGAGGCAACTGCGAAAAACAAAAGTCAGAAAACATCAGGAAAAACCCCCTTGGGTTCCAGTCATTACGGCTTGTTAGGGCTGCATCCTTCAGCCTCCGCGATCGAAATTCGGCGATCGTACCGGGAACTGAGCAAACTCTACCATCCCGATACCACCGACTTGCCACCCGCAGTCGCTACCGCCAAATTTCAGCAATTAAACAACGCCTACGCCACCCTCAGCAACCCTGAACGCCGCCTCGCCTACGACCTCAAAATAGGTTATTCTCGCCTGAACGTGATTCAGTCGCCCCCGGGCTTCAACACTCCGGTTTCGGGATCGAGTAAAAAAACTTCTAACTCGGCTTACCTAGATCCCACGGATCGCCCTCTGTCCCCCGGCGAAATATTCGCTCTATTTATCATGGGGGCTACTTTAGTCGGATGCTTGGTACTGGCGATCGCGATCGGGCTAATTCGTGGCAATTGACAACTAAAAGTTCTAAATTGAAAGATTAACCACAGTTTTCCCAATTCCCAATTCCCAATTCCCAATTCCCAATTCCCAATTCCCAATTCCCAATTCCCAATTCCCAATTCCTCATGACTCTTCCTTCCGCTGACACTCCTTTATACAGCCATCCACTCCCGGAAATCGAGCAGTGGCTAAGGGGCCGCGGCTGCCAGCAAGACCGGCGAGAACTCCACTGCTGGCAGATCGATCGACCTACCTGGAAAGCAGAACTCTCCCTGGATATCGACCAACTCACTGTCCGCTACATTGACGCCGGAGCCGACGGCCAAGACATTCAGCGAGCCTTCAAATACTCTCTCTCGCGTCACGACATTGAAGATGCCGTTTTCTCAGGCCCCTAATTTGATTTGAGATGGGGGATTTTAGATTTTAGATTGAGGAATACACTTCAGAATCAATACCTAATTGGAAACTGAAAAATTAATCTAAAATCCCAAATCCCAAATCTCAAATCGTTAGACTTTGCCAAATCGGCGATTGCGCTGCTGATAAGTAGACAAAGCGCGGTGAAATTCCGATCGGTCAAAATCCGGCCACAGCGTCTCAGTAATGTAAATTTCCGAATAAGCCATTTGCCACAGCAGAAAATTGCTCAGCCGCATTTCCCCGCTCGTCCGAATCAGCAAATCCGGATCGCAAACATCAGCAGTATACAAATAGCGTTTAAATAAAACCTCATCAATCTCCTCTGGCTGCAACTTGCCCTCTTGTACCTGAGTGGCGATCGCCCGACAAGCCTGTACAATCTCCTGGCGCCCGCCGTAATTCGTCGCCACCCGAAACAGAATCCCCCGATTGTGCTGAGTTGCCGTCACAGAGCGCTCGATTTCCGCCTGCAAAGACTTTGGCAAAGCCTGCAAATTCCCCATAAATTGAATTTGCACGTCCTCGTCCACCATCTCGCGCAATTCTTGCCGCAGTTTGCCCTCAAACAAACTCATCAAAAAATCCACCTCCCCAGCCGGCCGCCCCCAATTCTCCGTCGAAAAAGCATAGGCCGTTAAAGCTGGAATTCCCCAATCTTTGCAGCAGCGCAGCAACTCCTTCAGAGCGCTAGCTCCCCGGCGGTGGCCCGCAATCCGTGGCAACCCCTGATTCTTAGCCCAGCGCCCGTTTCCGTCCATAATCACTGCTATGTGCTTAGGCAGTAGTTCTAGTTGTAGATCCGCAGGCAACTTTTCCAAGCAAATTCCTTGACTCATGGTTTCTCCCAATTACCCGACTAACGGCGCAGTATCCGTTTTAACAGTGTCACTCCCTTCAATCCTATCTGCCGTCCGAAATTGCCGATCGGAATTGGAGCAACTGCTCTTTCTCCATCCGACGGAAATAGCTTGGCTTCCAGCAATTCCTTAAGTTTGCTGCTAGTCAAAGGTCGATTTAAAGTTCCCATCTGCGCCAGAGAAATAGAACCCGTTTCCTCCGACACCACGACGCACACGCAAGCTTGCACCCTTTCTGTAATCCCCATTGCCGCCCGGTGGCGGGTTCCCAATTGCCGCGACGCACTGCGATCGGACAAAGGCAAAATCACCCCCGCCGACACGATCCGCGAAGCTCGAATTAAAACAGCTCCGTCGTGCAGCAAAGTTTGCGGCTGAAAGATAGTCTGCAACAATTCCTTCGAGACTTCAGCATTTAGCTTCACTCCCGGCACTGAAAAATCCCGATCGTCGATCGGAGAATCTGTTTCTATAATTAATAAAGCGCCCGTGCGGTTTTGCGAAAGTTCTTTTACTGCGTCCACAATTTCATCTATTACGCTGTCCGGTTCGGGAGTTGGTCGGCGATCGCGTCCAAATAATTGTATAATTTCCCCCCGACCCAATTGTTCCAGAAATCGGCGAAACTCCGACTGTAATATTACCGCCATTGCCACAGCAGAACCGGTCACCAAGCTGTTGAGCGCCACGTGCAACAGCCTCAATCCAGCCCAGTTGCTCACCGCCGCCGCCAGCATCAAAAGGATAAATCCCCGTACCATCCACAGCGTCCGGCGCTCCCCAACAATGACGAGCACCAAATACGCAAGGGCAAATACCAGTCCAATATCGATCGCCTGAATCAATAAGGACTGAATGAGGCCAAAGTCATAGCCAGATTGTTGATTGTTCATGGTTCATCGAACCCTACCGCCTGTGAACCGCGAACTATGATGCACTCGAACCCGTGAACCATGAACAGTTGTTATTCCAATCGCGTGACTGAACAAGCCAAAAGTAAAAAGTTTAAAAACAATCATCAAGAAATCCCAATGAATCATCTTACTTTTTACTTTTTATGTTTTACTTCTTACTTTTAAGTTCCGAGTCTTTCAGGAAGGCGATCGAACCTCAGCAAATCCTCGCTTTTTAGTTCCGAGTCTTTCAGGAAGGCGATCGAACCTCAGCAAATCCTCGTCAGTTTCCCGCTCTACGATCGTGTCAACTTTCCCATCTTTCACCAAAACCGCCGCCGGTCTGGGGACTCGGTTGTAGTTAGAAGCCATGCTGTAATTGTATGCTCCTGTAGCCGTAACGACGAGAATATCTCCCGACTGACACTCTGGCAACTTAGCATCTTTAATCAGAATATCGCCTGATTCGCAGTGTTTGCCAGCAACTGTCACTGTTTCCGTTAAGGGAGCAGACATTTTGTTGGCTGCGAGCACTCGATAAACTGATTGGTAGATAATTGGACGGGGATTGTCCGACATACCGCCATCCACTGATAAATACGTCCGGATTCCGGGAATGACTTTTTTAGCGCCCACCGTATAAGCGGTGACGCAGGCTGTACCCACGAGCGATCGACCCGGTTCGCAAAGCAATTTGGGTAATGGCAATTCCTGTCGTTCGCAAGCTGCTACCATTGCCCCGCAGACTGTCTTAGCCCAATCATCTATGCTGGGAGGCTTGTCCGCTTCAGTATAGCGAATACCCAACCCACCGCCAATATTTATTTCTGTCGGCTCCAACTTGTGGTGAATTGCTTTCTTGAAAGCCTTAACGATAATATCGGCTAGATCGTGATGGGGTTGCAGTTCAAAAATCTGAGAGCCGATGTGAGCGTGTAATCCGACGCACGATAAAGACGGCTGCTGGGCGAGGAAAATGAAAACATCGTTGAGAGAGTTGGGATCGAAGCCAAATTTACTGTCAATTTGACCAGTTTTAATGTATTCGTTAGTGTGACACTCAATTCCAGGCGTAAACCTTACCATCACTCGTATCGGCTCACCGGCTTTGTGACTGACACCAGATTTTGCCAACTCTTCTAGATTCTTTAAATCGCACCAATTATCTGCGATGATCGTGCAGCCACTGGTGACAGCTAGTTTGATTTCCTCGCGGGATTTGTTATTCCCGTGAAAGTAGATTTTGTCGGGATTCACACCCGCTTTTAGTGCTGTGTGAATTTCTCCAGAAGATACCACATCTATGCCTAAGCCCTCGGAAGCGGCGATCGCACAAACCGCCAAACAACTCCAAGCCTTAGAAGCATAGAGCACTTGAGTTTCGCCCGGATAGTACCGTTCAAAAGCCTCTTTGTACTGGCGGCTGGTCGCCCGCAGCGTTTCTTCATCTAAGATGTACAGTGGCGAGCCAAATTGCTCCACCAAAGCTGTCACCTCGCAGCCTCCTATTTCCAACCGATCGCGACTATTGACACTGGCTGTCAGCGGTAAAAGTTCTTGATTGGGCGATCGACTTTGCATGGCTTCTGGATACTTAGACGTGGGAGATTGAGTTGAGACCATTGGCGCAATAATTATCCTTGGTTATTTTTATTAGTCATTAATCAGCAGTCATTAATCAGCAGTCATTGGTCGTTGGCAGTAGACTAATGTCTGGAGACTTAGGAGTCATGACTGCTGACGCGAGCTGGCGTTGCATTTAATCTGTAAACTACTGTGTAGTCTAACTCTTGTGGGGTGGGCAGTAGAGCCCGCCATAAAGCTTAAATTTAAATGCAAAATAGCTTAGCCACAAACAGGTAATCGCTACTGTGTTTTCTAGTGTACAATTTACAGCCGTGCGTTTTCTAGAAATTAAACATCTCGCCGCCGAACACCTCAACAGTGCAGTAGAGCTCGATCGCCTGTGTTTTGGCGGACTTTGGACAATCGAAGGCTACAGGCGCGAGTTAGACAGTCCTAATAGCGATTTACTCGGTTTGTGGGCATCCGCAACCGGGGACTGCCGATCGGCAAGATTGGACAGCGAACTTGAGTCTGTTGATATTTTCACCTCCCAAAACCCGGCGAGTACGGGGGGAGGGCCCCTAAAAATGCCCCAAACCCTCATCGGTTTGGGTTGTCTGTGGGCAATTTTAGAAGAAGCTCACATTACCATTTTGGCGATCGATCCGCGCTTTCAAGGTCAGGGTTTGGGACAAGCTCTGCTTTGGGCATTGCTAAAATCAGCAAACCGCAGACAGTTAGAAAGGGCAACTTTAGAAGTGCGAGCCTCTAATTTAGTCGCACTGTCTCTATACCACAAATTTGGCTTTAAGGAAGCAGGACGGCGAAAGCGATACTACGCAGATACAGGAGAAGATGCTGCGATCATGTGGCGCAGCGGCATTGAAAAACCCGAATTTCAGCAATATTTGGCGAATGAAAAAGTGAAAATTTGCGATCGGCTGAGCCAGAAAAACTGGCAGGGGGCGATCGAGCGCTAAGTAGATGAGTGGGAAAATACACAAGCCCTCTCTCTTCGAGAGCGAAACGAATTGAAGCCTTAGCAATCGCTTTCGACACGGAAAGAAATCGCTCTTGTTCTCACAGCAATACACATTGTGTTACACAGCAATGTTTATTGGCGCCTACTTACTTAACAGGTGGCGAAACTAAGAACCAACCTAGCAATGCTTTTCGCCCAAGTCAGCGTCAAATAAATAATCGCGCGCCGAGCCTTTTGAGAGCACGGCGTAGATAGATAGAATTACTGAATTTTTACCACAACATTTCGTGATTTTGGCTCAAAAGCTCTAGTAAATTTACGGGTTTACAATACCGATCGGAAGCTTTAATCTGTATCTCAAGATGTTGTTTTCGTTAATGGCTGCTACAGACGAAAACAAACTCACTGCTGTGGGTTAAGCCTTTCAAATCAGGAATATCTAATGAACATAAAATATGGACTAACCGCTATCATTGGAACATATTTACCATATTAGGATGCTCGACCGTTATGCCCAAAATAACAGGCACTATCAAAGTCAACATAAGTCATGGCGAATTCGCGGGTGTCTACACGGGTGACTTTTCCTACGATGATACACACCTGATCAAAGTAGGGGAGGAATCTATGACCATCAATGGTGGAAATGGATATCGATCGGGACTGCTATCTTTTAACTTTAAATTTCTGGACTTTGCTACGGGTTTAACTCCTGTTACCTACACAGCTAGAGATGTTGACGAGTTCCCAGACGATCTTCCTGTTTTGGCTTTTTTGAACGGAATTCCGACTCAATTTGGCTTACGACTTATTTCTGCATCTGAAAATGAGGCATTTGCGTTCTTAGATTCCCAGATATTTCTTTACGCCTTGCGAAATGGAACTATTGAAGGTTCGGGGATCGTCACCTTAGAAATTAACGAATCTCCTCCTACTGCTGTACCAGAGAACGCCTCTCCATTGGCCTCATTGTTAGCTTTTTTGGGCTTGGGTAGAGTTCACTTCAGGAGAAAGTCGAGAAAGGGAAACAATTAATCATCTTTACCAACCTAACTTGAAGCTGGATATAGATAGAATTACTTACATTTAAAAAATATCTCATGACTTTGGCTCAAAAACTCTAGTATATTTACGGGTTTACAATACCGATCGGAAGCTTTAATCTGTATCTCAAGATGTTGTTTTCGTTAATTGCTGCTACAGACGAAGACAAACTCACTGCTGTGGGTGAAGCCTTTCAAATCAGGAATATCTAATGAACATAAAATATGGACTAACCGCTATCCTGGGTACATATTTAATATCCACATTAGGAGGAGCGACCTCTATGGCAGCTACAATCGCAGGCACAATCAAAGTCAACGTCGATGTCGCCTACGTTACCGATCCCAAATTCGCGGGTGCCTACACAGGTGACTTTTCCTACGACGATACACATCTGACCAAAGTCGGCACAGAGTTCCTGGTCATGAATGATGGTGACTATCAAGCTCGACCAGGACTGCTATCTCTGAACTTTAGATTTCTGGACTTTGCTGATGGCTTAACTCCTGTCACCTATACGGCCAGTGATGATTTAAACTTCCCAGATAATCCCGTTTTGGCTTTCTTGAACGGAATTCCCTCTCAATTTGGCTTCCAAGTTGCTCCGGGAAATGATGGCGGAGTTTGGGGTGGAAATAACGGATTTATGTTTGTAGATCCTGGGACATTTTTTTTCGTCTTGCGAAATGGAACTGTTTCAGGTAATGGGGGTGTGACCTGAGAAATTAACGAATCTTCTCCTGAACCTACTCCCGTACCGGAGAACGCGTCCCCCTTGGCCTCATTGTTGGCCTTTTTGGGATTGGGTGGAGTTCACTTGTGGAGAAAGTCTAAAAAGGCAAACAAATAATCATCTTTACCAACCTAACTTGAGAGGAATAGACAATGACAGTAATAAATACTCCGTTTTTGGTAACAGGTGGTGAAACTAACAGACCACCTAGCAATGCTTTTAGTCCAAGTCAGCGTCAAATAAATATCCGTGCGCCCTTCTCCGTTCCCTCTGCTGAGCAATGGACTGGTGAAAAAGTGTGGTTGCTGATTCCTGGTTTCACAGCACCAAGCGATTCTTTTGATGCAAATCTGGCCACAGCCATCGATGATGCTAACCCAAACGATACAGTTTTAGTCCTTGACTGGACTCAAGTCAGTGGCTCCCTGACAAATAATGCATTAACAGGGATCGCTAGAGGAGACCTTTATAGATCGGGTTCGTGGATTACCCCAGTAGCAACAGCAATCCAAAACAAACTTGTTGAGTGGGGAATGCCAGCTCCAGCACTCAATATTGTTGGTCATAGTCTTGGTGCTCACCTTGCTAGCGAACTTGCCGCCACTTTCAATACTACCTACGGGAGTTAAGTTGGTTCGGTTACAGCCCTTGACCCAGCATCAAATAGCGCAAGATTCGTGAGTCCCTACGATATAACTAATGGCTTCGATACTGACCTATCAAATGGATACGTAAAAAATGGAGGAATTGCAGACCCAATCAAACGCTTAGATCTTAATGCTGTGGCTTTAAGAAGAAGTTTTAATGGCATCAGCAGTGTAGCGGGAAATGAAGCTCAAGCTGGAACTGCCAGGGAATCTTTCCTTTTTGACTTCGGTACCACTGCAAACGATCAACACAGCCGTGTCGTCACCGCCTACACAAATTTGGTGACAACTAATGCAGCCGACAATTCTCGTTTAGCAACAAATATTTTGGGTTTGAACGACACGCAGGCAAATCATCCATTTCGACCAAACTTCTATAGAGGGGATTCTCCTAACTCCCTACAAGTGCATGAAGGAGTGATTCCCGTTGATGCTGAAGATAATCCTTTGTTTCTGGTTGCTGCTAAGCTTAATGGCGGAATTAACGATCGCTTCATCTATGGGACTAACAGAGACGACGAATTTAGATTAAGTGGGAATTTTGCGAAATATTACAACAACAACGGCAACCATACTTATAATGTTGGTAACGGCAACGATCTTGTTTTTGGTGGCATAGGTAACGACATCATCTTCGGCGGGGCTGGAAATGACACGGTTGATGGCCCAGATGGGAATAATCAGATATATGGTGATGACGGCAATGATATTCTCGGTGCTGGTATAGGTAATGACACCATCTACGGCGGCGAGGGAATTGATATCATTAATGGCCCAGATGGGACTAATGACATTTATGGCGATCGGGGTAATGATTATCTGACTGGTGGAAACGGCACTAATAGGTTTTTTGGGGGTTCTGGCAACGATGTTCTACAAGGTGGTACGGGTCTAAATTTACTCAAAGGTACAGACACCAACACGATGTCTAGTGATGAGGTAGATACTTTAATTGGCAACCCTAGCGCCAGACTAAACGCATTTTATATTGGCGATCGCACAACAAATTGGTACTCAGTCGGTGGTGGAAATGATTACGCCAAAATAGTTAACTTTAATCCAGTAACTGACATAATTTTGGGTGGGGTGAATATTGAAGCACAAAACCTCATCACTCAAACCTTTCTCTGGGCTGGAAGTGAATTGATTGCCAAGATTGACGGTCTCTGGGCTTCGGAACTACAGTTCCCGACAAGGATCTTTTAGGCTTGACTTTTATTCGGTTTTGTAGAGACCGCTGTGAATTTTAAATCCTCAAAGTTGAGGAACGCTACTTGAGAGCTAAGCCAAGCACGTGACAATTACACCGGACGCACTCCTGACCAAAGAAACCGGGTTTTTCAATTAATTTGACAGCTACAGCGAAAGATTTTCTCCAAAAACCCGGTTTCTGACCTCCCCTGCGATTCGCGAACTGAATTAACAGTGAAGGGCTCGATCGCACCTGTAACACATAAGTTTTGTGAAGCAACCTCCACAGACTTCCAGATTTATGACTTGGCGATCGCACGTAAGAGCAAAAAAGATTGTGCTAGAATCCATCAATACGTAGTCGTAGGTTGGGCACAGGCCGAGAAGAGCAATCTTCTTGCAGTCTAGGGGAGGTTGTAGGTCAGCCACCATTTGGGTCTTCCCAGTTGAAAGCCACCCTGCAACATGAGCCTGGAATCTGCAACCGCAGCCGAGTGCGGCTTTTGCGGTGGGAGTGTCGCGCTAGAATTAGCATTACGAGTTAACACTCGAACAAAAACGCTCGTTGTGCGAGCGTGACCTCAAAACGGGCACATAGCAGGTGGGAATAAACCATGTTTGAACGCTTCACAGAAAAAGCAATAAAAGTAATCATGTTGGCCCAGGAAGAAGCTCGCCGCCTGGGTCACAACTTCGTAGGGACAGAACAGATCCTCCTGGGTCTGATCGGGGAAGGAACCGGAGTTGCGGCTAAAGTCCTCAAATCAATGGGGGTTAACCTCAAAGATGCTCGGATTGAGGTCGAAAAAATTATCGGGCGCGGTTCGGGCTTCGTAGCAGTCGAAATTCCGTTCACCCCGCGCGCTAAGCGGGTTCTAGAACTGTCCCTCGAAGAAGCTCGCCAACTCGGACACAATTATATTGGCACCGAACACCTGCTGCTCGGCCTGATTCGTGAAGGTGAAGGCGTGGCGGCCAGAGTTCTGGAAAATCTGGGGGTAGACTTGTCGAAAGTCCGCACCCAAGTGATTCGGATGCTGGGAGAAACCGCAGAAGTCGCAGCAACTGGTGGCGGCGCTCGCACTAAAACCCCAACTCTAGACGAATTTGGTGCTAACCTGACTCAAATGGCTGTCGATGGTAAGCTTGACCCCGTAGTCGGACGGCAAAAAGAAATCGAACGGGTAATTCAAATCCTCGGTCGCCGTACTAAAAATAACCCGGTACTCATCGGCGAACCCGGAGTCGGTAAAACTGCGATCGCCGAAGGCCTGGCCCAACGCATTGCTAATAACGATATCCCAGATATCCTGGAAGACAAGCGCGTCGTCACCCTCGACATCGGTCTGCTCGTCGCTGGTACTAAATACCGGGGGGAATTTGAAGAGCGCCTGAAAAAAATCATGGACGAAATCCGCACGGCGGGTAACGTGATTTTGGTGATTGACGAAGTGCACACTTTGATCGGTGCTGGTGCGGCGGAAGGCGCGATCGACGCAGCTAACATTCTCAAGCCAGCTCTGGCCAGAGGCGAACTCCAGTGTATCGGCGCTACAACCCTTGATGAGTACCGCAAGCACATCGAGCGGGATGCCGCCCTAGAGCGCCGCTTCCAGCCGGTGATGGTCGGCGAACCGACCGTAGATGAGACGATCGAGATTCTCTTCGGCCTGCGGGAACGCTACGAACAGCACCACAAGCTGAAAATCTTGGACACGGCCCTGGAAGCCGCAGCCAAACTCTCTCACCGCTACATCTCTGACCGCTTCCTCCCAGACAAAGCCATTGACTTGGTAGACGAAGCTGGTTCCAGAGTCCGCCTGATCAACTCCCAACTGCCGCCAGCAGCTAAGGAACTTGACAAGGAACTCCGCCAAGTCCTCAAGGATAAAGACGAAGCGGTGCGTTCTCAAGATTTTGACAAAGCAGGTGAATTGCGCGATCGAGAAATGACGATCAAAGCCGAAATTCGCGCTATTTCCCAAGCCAAAAAAACCGACTCGGCGGCCCGTGGCGACACCGACCCATCGCCAGTAGTTACCGAAGAAGATATCGCCCAAATCGTGGCAAGCTGGACGGGCGTACCGGTTAACAAACTAACTGAATCTGAGTCCGAAAAACTGCTGCACATGGAAGATACCTTGCACCAGCGTTTGATCGGCCAAGAAGAAGCAGTGAAAGCCGTTTCCCGCGCCATCCGTCGCGCTCGCGTTGGGTTGAAAAATCCCAATCGCCCGATCGCCAGTTTCATCTTCTCCGGGCCCACAGGCGTCGGCAAAACCGAACTCACCAAAGCCTTAGCCGGCTATTTCTTCGGTTCCGAGGACGCCATGATTCGGTTGGATATGTCCGAATACATGGAACGTCACACCGTCTCCAAACTTATCGGTTCTCCTCCCGGGTACGTCGGCTACAACGAAGGCGGCCAACTCACAGAAGCAGTCCGCCGCCGTCCTTACACCGTCGTATTGTTCGACGAAATCGAAAAAGCCCACCCCGATGTCTTCAATATGCTCCTGCAAATATTGGAAGACGGCCGCTTAACAGATGCCAAAGGTCGCACCGTGGACTTCAAAAACACGCTGCTGATTATGACTTCTAACATCGGTTCTAAGGTCATCGAAAAAGGTGGTGGCGGTCTCGGTTTCGAGTTTAGCGACAACCAAGCTGATGCTAATTACAACCGCATTCGCTCCTTGGTTAACGAAGAACTCAAGAACTACTTCCGCCCAGAATTCCTCAACCGACTTGACGAAATTATCGTCTTCCGTCAGTTGAACAGGGAAGAAGTCAAGGAAATCGCGGTGATCATGCTCAAAGAAGTGTTCGGCCGCTTGACTGAACAGGGAATTACTCTGGAAGTGACCGAAAAATTCAAGGAACGGCTAGTAGAAGAAGGCTATAACCCCAGCTACGGAGCTCGACCCCTGCGCCGCGCCATTATGCGGTTGTTGGAAGACAGCTTGGCTGAGGAAATCCTGTCTGGCCGCATCAAAGATGGCGATATCGCTGTTGTGGATGTGGGCGAGGACGGAATTGTCAAGGTACTGCAAGGCCAAAAGCGGGAATTGCTACCCCAAGGTGCTGAGTAAGGTTGAGTGGCGTGCGATCGTAAGTCAAGTTGTGTAATAACCAATCTGGCGATCGCAAATAACTCGAAATCCTCACATAAAAAAGGTAGAGAATTAAAATTCTCTGCCTTTTTTGTGAGTAGTCGTCGTAGAGTAGTCGTAGGGTGCGTCGCCTGCGATAAATCTCTAACCAAATATCGACAATCTCACAGATCCGCACCTGATACTATTTAGCAAAAGTCGTGACACAATAATTGTTAGGTTTGTTTCACCCCATGTGTAAGGTGCGGATACATGAGATTTTCGATTTAATGCGAGAGATTAAAAATGGCGACGCACCCTACGAATACTTTGATTGATAGGGAAACTGAATACCCAAACAAAGTTTTACGTTGAATTAGAGCGACCTACTTTCATGCCAATTAGATAATTAGTAGCGACTATATACGGGAGAAATAAATGACATCTGAAAAAAATAATTTGGGTACAGAAGTAGCAGAAATTCAGGCTGAGACATGGTGGCAGAAAGCTTGGAAGTCGCAGCGAGAAAATCTTCAGATAGTGATTATTGCTTTGGGTTTAGCAATAGTGATTCGAGGGTTGGTGGCAGAACCGCGCTTCATACCCTCAGATTCTATGGTACCAACTCTGCACGTGGGCGATCGCGTCGTAGTCGAAAAAATCTCTTACTACCTCGAACCTCCAAAAACTGGCGACATCATAGTATTTGCGCCGCCCGAAAAGTTGCAAGAACAGGGATTTACCCAAGACCAAGCATTTATCAAACGAGTAATTGGCTTACCGGGTCAAACCGTCGCGGTTAAAAAAGGTCTAGTTTACCTCAACGACAAACCCCTCGTCGAAAAATATATTGCTGAACCTCCTAAATACCAGTGGGGGCCCTATGTCGTGCCGGAAAATCAATATTTCGTGATGGGAGACAACCGCAACAACAGCAACGACTCCAGCAGGTGGGGATTTTTACCTAAGAAGAATATCATCGGCCGCGCTGTAGTGCGGTTTTGGCCACTTGAACGCATCGGCCAAGTTTGAATTCATGAGTCATTAGTCATTGGGCATGGGGCATGGGGCATGGGGCATGGGGCATTAGTCATTGGGCATTGGGCATTGGTCATTGGTCATTAGTCATTAGTCATCAGTCAGGAGGAAGATGGAAGATGGAAGCTTGGCCAACGAACAAGGTACGGGATTTAACGGATAAATTTTAAGGGACTTGGGAATTGGGAATTGGGAATTGGGCAATTCTCCCCCAATCTCCAGTCTCCCAGTCTCCCAGTCTCCCAATCTCCCCCAATCTCCAGTCTCCCACTCTCCCAGTCTCCCACTCTCCTGTACGGAAATTGCTACTAATTTTTGCGCCTTGAGGGGTAGGGACTTCCTCCGGCAAATGATAAAATACTACCAAAGGCAGCGGGATTGTCCGCCTAGATCAAAATCAATTCAATATTTAAAAATTAGGCAGGAAAATTATGGGATTTTTTGATTCAGAAATTGTTCAGCAAGAAGCCAAGTTGTTGTTTGAAGACTATCAATCTCTTGTCAAACTAGGCGGCAATTACGGCAAATTCGATCGCGAAGGCAAGAAAATGTTCATCGCTCAGATGGAGTCAATGATGGAGCGCTACCGTATTTTTATGAAGCGCTTCGAGCTGTCTGAGGACTTCATGGCTCAGATGACTGTAGAGCAGTTAAAAACACAGCTCAATCAATTTGGCATCACGCCCCAGCAGATGTTTGAGCAAATGAACTCAACGCTGGAGCGGATGAAATCTGAGCTGGAAAAACAATCATAAACAGTTGACAGTTGACAGTTGACAGTTGACAGTTGATGGCAGGAAGTAATGGGTAATGGGCAATTGGTAATTGGTAATTGGTATAGCCTTTCTCGTAAAGGTGAGGTATGTCCGGCATAGGGCATAGGGCATAGGGCATAGGGCATAGGGCATAGGGCATAGGGCATAGGGCTATCCTCATCTTTTTGAGAAAGGCTATAATTGCAAACTAATGACCAATGACTAATGACCAATGACTAATGACTAATGACCAATGACTAATGACTAATGACTAATGACTAATGACTAATGACTAATGACTAATGACTAAGGTCGTTCAAAAGATGAAGCAGGTTTGAAATCTTCTTCTGGCACACCTTGCAAAGCTTGGCTCATAAAATCGCGCCAAATAGGGGCGACAATAGTACCGCCAGTAGCACCGTAGCTCATGGATGTGTAATCGTCGTTGCCAACCCAAACAGCCACGGACAACTGCGGCACATAACCCACAAACCAGATATCCCGTTCTGAGGAAGTTGTACCAGTTTTCCCAGCAGCCGGTCGCCCAAGTTGGGCCGCCCTTGCCGTTCCGTTGTAAATTACCCCTTGCAGGGCGCTGTTGAGAGATGCCGCAGCCCAGGGATTGAGAACTAATTTGGGTTTGGGCGTATTGTCGAGCAAGACGTTGCCGCTGCTGTCAGTGACTTGCACGATAAACGTGGTGTCAGAATGCCAGCCGTTGTTGGCGAAGGTAGCAAAAGCTCCGGCCATTTCTAAAGGAGTCAAGTCAACTGCACCCAAGGGTAAAGAAACCACGGGTTCCATCGGACTTCTGATGCCGAGCACCCGGCAAATCTCAATCACTTTATTCAATCCGACTTCTTGGCCGAGCTTGATGGCGGGAATATTCAGCGAGACTTCCAAAGCTCTGCGGATACTGACAGCGCCGGAGAATCCGCCGCCGTAGTTTTGAGGGTAATAATAGCCGTCGCCGTCGCGGTAGCCGACTGGAGAGTCGTAGACAACGGAATCTGGGCCGTATTTGCCGCTAGCAAAGGCAGCGTAGTAGACGAAAGGCTTAAAAGAAGATCCAGGCTGACGGCGTGCTTGAATGGCGCGGTTGAACTGACTTTTTTCGTAATCGACGCCGCCAACCATTGCTTTGACGAAGTGAGTACGGGGATCGACGGCTGCTAGGGCAATTTGACCTTGGTCGCCGTAAAACAGCCCTTGGCCAGAAAGCCGATCGTGCCACGCTTTGACGGTTTCTTCGGCTATGCGCTGCAGTTTGAGGTCGATCGTGGTTTGAACGCGCATTCCGCCCTTAAGCACGGCATCTCGCCCGAAACGCCTAGTCAGTTCCTGGACTACGGCTTGTGTGACATAAGGAACTTGAGAGCCGCCAAAAGAGGTAATTTTGCCGAGCTTAATTTTTTGCCCTCGGGCGGTAGTCTCTTCAGCCGGCGTAATCCATTTGAGCTCCTTCATCCGGGTTAAAACGATTTCCTGCCGCTCTTTTGCCAACTTGTAATTAGCGAAAGGACTGTATTCTTCGGGGGCGGAAATTAAGCCCGCCAGCATCGCTGCTTCTGAAAGAGTCAAATTTTCTGCTGACTTGTTGAAATAGCTTCGAGAGGCTGTCTCTACGCCGTACAAGTTGTGCCCTAAGTAGATTTGATTCAGGTACAGTTGCAGAATTTGGTCTTTGTTGAGAATTTGCTCCAAGCGGATCGACATTACCGCTTCAGCTATCTTGCGACTAAATTTTGACTGGGGAGATAGAAACAAGTTCTTGACTAGCTGCATTGTCATAGTCGAGCCGCCTTCAACGGTTCTACCTTTCTCTAGGTTGACTATGAGAGCTCGGGCTATCCCGCCGGGGTTGATGCCTTTATGGGTGAAGAAGTTGCTATCTTCGATCGCCAGAACAGCCCGTTTCAGGTTCGGGGAGATTTTTTCAAGGGGTACGACATCCCGGTTAGCTTCATCGTGGATGCTGGCTAGGGGGCGGCCGTTGATGTCGTAAATGTGGGTAGTTTCGGTGGGAGAGTAGGTTTGCAAGATGCGAACATCTGGCAAATTGCGGAAGCTGATCGCTAGGCCAACCAGTCCGCCGGCGACTACGGAACTGGCAAGCATTGTCATGCTGAGTATGGTTCCGGCGGTCACTTTACTGACTGACTGAACAAACTCGAATACAGGGGCTGAGTTTTCCGTATTTTTGCGGACTGCGTTGGTTGACACGTGGATTTCACTTCCTCACTCGATTGGGGGTTTAAGATTTTTAATTTTAGATGGCAACCCTGGAGGCTGTCAGTCAATAGATTTGAGATTTGAGATTTGAGATTTGAGATTTGAGATTTTCTCCACAGATGAATTTAGGAGTTTGAACTAGCGTCTAAAATTGTGGTTTCTCTACACTCATAGCGTGGGGGCTGGTATCCGTTTCTGGATGGGTTTGCTAATGAAAGCAGGTCAACTTTGGGATTATAGTAGCTTGATAGTTGTGTGTTTATGTGTCAATCAGTGAGTTTAACTAATTCTGCTGCACTTTGGCAAAATATAATGATGGACGATCGCTCCCCTATGATTTCTCCTAACCTTTCAGCGATATACCGCGGCATCAGCGAGATTTTTCCCGATCGACCTGATTCTAGCAACCCTGACGAAAATCTGGCCCAATTGCTGGCAAAAGTCGATCGACCGTTGCGAGTCAAACTGGGAATCGACCCCACAGGGGCGGACATTCACCTGGGACACAGCATTTGTGTCCGCAAGCTGCGAGCTTTTCAGGATGCCGGCCACACAGCGGTACTAATCATCGGAGATTTTACCGCAAGAATTGGCGATCCGACAGGGAAGTCGGAGACCAGGAGCCAATTGACAGCCGAACAAGTGGCGGAAAATGCCAAGACTTACTTAGACCAAGTGCGTCCGATTCTAGATTTTGACACACCCGGACGCCTGGAAATTCGCTATAACTCGGAGTGGTTGTCAAAATTGGACTTGGCGAAGATTTTGGAACTGCTAGGCACGATGACGGTGCAGCAGATGCTCGCTAAAGAGGGATTTGATAACAGGATGCAGCAGGAAAATGCGATTTACCTGCACGAGTTTCTGTACCCGCTGATGCAGGGTTATGATTCCGTGGCTTTGGAGGCGGATGTGGAGTTGGGAGGAACTGACCAAAAATTTAATATTGCGGTGGGGAGAGATTTGCAGCGGCATTTTGGGATGAAACCGCAGTTTGGTTTGCTGATGCCGATTTTGATCGGGACTGACGGCGTGCAGAAGATGTCCAAGTCTTTGGGCAATTATGTGGGTTTGTCGGAAGATCCGCTGACGATGTATTCTAAGCTGGAAAAAATTGCCGATCGCTCGATCGCCCAATATTTTGAACTATTGACAGATTTGCCGCTTGATGAACTGCCGGAAAATCCGCGAGAAAAACAGAAACTTTTGGCTGTGGATGTGGTAAGTCAGTATTACGGCAAGGAAGCGGGCGATCGGGCACAACAAGATGCGATCGCATTAGTGAAAGGTGCAGCGGGACAAGCTGATGCTGTGGCGGAGTTTTCTTTAGCAAGCGTGCAGTTTCCGGCTAAGTTGTTTTATGTTCTGAGTGCTAGCGGGCTTTGTAAAAGCAGCGGCGACGCGCGGAAGTTAATGCAAGGCGGCGGAGTAAAGTTAGAGGGTGATAAAGTATCTGATGTCAATCAGACATTTGAATCACCTGCTGATTTATGCGGTAAAGTTTTGCAAGTGGGCAAAAATAAGTTTGTCCGCTTAGTGGATTGAGTTGGGATTTGTTAACCGCCATTTGTGTCAACTTAAGCCTAGAACCCCTGATAAATCTCGCCTTTATCCCAGGCCAGATCCCCCTAAATCCCCCTTAAAAAGGGGAGTAGGGGTTGACTTTGAGAATACTCTTGTCCCCCCCTTCTTAAGGGGGGTTAGGGGGGATCTAGACTCGAATGCCAAACAGCAATCTGTGACTACGTTTGACGTTTTGATACCAATCTATATGAAGTTCTTACTATGAACGGTACTACGCTCGCAGATAAAATTATTGTTCCTTTGGATGTCCCGAGTCTCGAAAGTGCGATCGCACTAATCGACCAACTCCCCGATGTATCATTTTGGAAAGTCGGTTTAGAGTTATTCGTTAGCTGCGGGCCAGCAATTATCGAGATTCTGAAAGAGAGGGAAAAACGGATTTTTCTAGATTTGAAATTTCACGATATCCCGAATACTGTAGCTGGCGCTTGTCGGGCTGCTGCTAAATACAATGTGGACTTATTGACTATCCATTCTACTTGTGGTAAAGATGCCTTGAAAGCAGCACAGTCAGCTTTAGTAGAAGGGGCGGCTGCTGTCGATAAACCGACTCCTAAATTGATTGCAATTACACTGCTAACGAGTTTGAATTCCCGACAGTTAGCTTTCGAGTTAAAAATACCTTTGGAATTGCCAGAATATGCTTTGCACATGGCATTGTTAGCGAAGGAAACGGGTTTAGCTGGTGCGGTTTGTTCTCCCCAAGAAGCGGAACAGTTGCGGATGAGTTGCGGGGATGATTTTCTGTTGGTTTGTCCGGGCGTGCGTCCAAAATGGGCCGATGGGGGAGATCAAAAACGATCGATGACTCCGAAGGCTGCTTTAAAAGCTGGTGCGGATTATCTGGTGATTGGGCGCCCGATTACAGCTTCCGACGATCCGGTGGCGACTTTTGCGCGCATTTGTGATGAGATTGGATAAAGAAACCGGGTTTCTACGAAAAATCTTCGTTGGTGACGAGATATCTAGGAAGAAACCCGGTTTCTGGGCGCCGACGCTAGGGAAAGAAACCGGGTTTCTACGAAAAATCTTCGTTGGTGACGAGATATCTAGACAGATGAACCCAGATAAAATCCCATCCGCGTACCCTTCGGGAAGGCGAAGCGCCTACATCTGTGTTTATCTGCTAATATCTGCGATCGCAAGTCCGACTTTGGCTGTGAATGTTGTCACAAATGGCGATCGCAGTATAAACGCAAGTGGGTATAGTTGGTTAGCGCGATCGCCCTGTCCGGCTGATTTAGAAGCTTTAGTCGATCGCCTGTTGCAAGATTTGCCGAGTTATGCTAATCGGGTAATTGTGCGATCGAACTTTTCTCCTAACACTAACACACCGCCCGTTGACGCGCTGCCTCAAATAATTTTAGCAGGTCGCCCGGAATTTGAACCGCTACCTTTAAATTTTGAATAATCACTTCCTGAAAATGCCAGTCAAGTTTTTATCACTACTTTGGAAAGGCAGTATCGCGATGGAAAGCGAGTCGAAATTCAGCAATATCACTGGTTGTTTTTAGCTAAAACCGAGAAGGGTTGGGAATTAGTAAAAATTGTTTCTCGGTTTGGTACAGCGGCAGATGTTCGCCCGTTGTTAGCAGCAGAGGGGGAGAAAAGCGCAATTGCTGAGGCGATTCGTTTGTGGTTGCGAGATTGTCATGCAAAACGAGAAAATAAGACGGCGGTTTAACTACTGAATTCCCTAGCCAAGTTCTGTTTGATTTCCAAATATGCTGCTTCTTCTAGTTCTAGTCGTTCTCGAATTAGGCGAATAATCCACGCCTCAACATCTGTTTCTTGATGCAATCCCGCTAAAAAAGCTGCTTTTATGGCAAGTTCAGAGGGAATGGATAAAGAAGTCGGCGGTTTTTGTACAATAATCGGAGTTTCCCAAGCTGAGTCATTATTAGCTTGGCTTTCTACTATTAAATCAATATCTGGTTCAGAGAGTGTTTCTTGAGTTGTGGGATTGATTGAGTTCATATTGGCCATCCGGTAATAAGGCGAACTACGTTATTTGGCTTGAGTTGAAATATAATTTTGAGGGTACGTCCACCGTAAGTTGTACCAATCAGTTGATAGCGCTCTGGGTAAGACTTGTTGCGTCGCACTTCATAGTCATAAAAGAAACATTGAACAGCTTCATTGAATGTAACTCTGTGTACAGCCAGTTTATCTTGCTCAAAGTCATACTCAAATTCATAGGGGGTGAAGTTATTCCAGTCTACCACCGTTTTAGAGATTTTATAAGATTGCCATTTAATTATATCAGAGCGATCGCATCGCTAAAGAAACCGGGTTTCTACGAAAAATCTGGGTGGGTGAGGAAATATCTAGGAACAAACCCGGTTTCTGAACCCCAACGCTATGGCAAGAAACCGGGTTTTCTAGGTTTGGTACGGCGGAGGATATTAGCCCGTTGTTGCCGCCAGAGGGCGAGAAAAGCGCAATTGCTGAGGCGATTAGTTTGTGGTTGCGAGATTGTCGTGCCAAAGGAGAAGCGTAAAGAGCTCGCCAGTTTATGCAGTCACACATACAACTCGAAAACCGCAGTCATAATAGTCAAAGTCCGGCGCATTGAAAAAGCGAAAAGCAGAACGGCAATTCCTCGGATGATATAGCCACGAACCCCCACGCAGCACCCTTGCTCGTTTATTATTTTGAGATTTTACTAATAATTCAATAGAAAATTGATAGCGACTATCGTTGCTATTTTCATCCCATACGCTACCATCAGTTGGTGTTCCGTAATAGCTACCGTGCCAGGGGTCAGCACACCACTCCCAGACGTTCCCGTGCATATCATATAAACCAAAACTATTGGCGGAAAAACTGCCTACATCTGTAGTTTGTTCGCGATATTGACATTTTGGTGAATTATTGTAAGAGTATTTGCCGTTATAGTTAACTTGATTAGTAGTAATTGTTTCACCAAAATAGAATGGTGTAGTCGTACCAGCACGACAAGCATACTCCCATTCTGCCTCACTGGGTAAGCGATAATTGTGTCCGGTATTTTGAGATAACCTAGCACAAAATTCCACAGCCTCATACCAAGAGACATTTTCTACTGGTCGGTTATTACCTTTAAATTTAGAGGGGTCTGGATTGAGATTAAATTGAATTTGTGGCAATTTAGCAACGGCTTTCCACTGTGCTTGTGCGATCGCATATTTCCCGATCAGGAAAGGTTGAATTGTCACAGGATGTTCAGGTTTTTCTTTATATTGGCTTTCTGGTTCAGTTTCGGGCGCACCCATTGTGAAAGTTCCACCGGGAATACTAATCATTTCCAAAGTAACTCCATTACCCAAGTCTTCAGTAAAGGATTTCAACTGAGAGGCTTTTTGTCTTAATTTTGCTGATATTTTATTAGGTACTATCAGTGAATGCTGAACAGTTTTTGATTGTGATGGCGTTGGTATTTGAGTAGGTAATATTGAAATGAGATCGAGAGATTTCAATACTTCTACTGCTGATTGATAACGCAGACCTACTGGAAATAATATCATTTTATCTAACACTTGTCCCAAGTCATTATTGAGAAAAAATGCTTTATTTCTCCATATCCATTGCATTTGCATCGGGTCAAAAAGCTCGTCAACAAAAGTCCCATTTTCTTGTCGTAGCAAACATCCGGTTAATAAGCGAATACAAGTTACACCAAGACTGTACAAGTCACTCGCCGGAAAAACATGACCTTGCATTTGTTCCGGTGCCGCATAACCAGGAGTACCAGTCACAGTTCCGGCTTTAGTCAAAATACTACTGCTCAATTCTTTGGCAACTCCAAAATCAATCAATACGAGAGAACCGCGAGAATTTCTAATGATGTTTTCTGGCTTAATGTCTCGGTGAATTACTTTTTGATTGTGCACAAAATCTAATATTGGTAGCAATTCTCTTAGTAATTGCTGAATCTGTTTCTCGCTAAACTTTCCCTGCTGCTGTAATTCTTTTAATAAATCCTTACCGTCAATAAATTCTTGTACTAAATAGAAGCGTTTATCTTGTTCAAAAAATGCCAATAAATCAGGGATTTGAGGATGTTTGCCTAAGTCTCGCAGTCTCACTGCTTCTTGTTTGAATAACTCCGTCGCTTTCTGGATGGCGGCATTCCCTTGGAGTTGGGGGAGAAATTGTTTGATCGCACAGATTGTATCGAGTCTGTGTTCGTCTACGGCTTTAAATGTACGGCCAAAAGCTCCTTCGGAAATGTATTTTACTGCTCGATATCTATCTCCGAGTAGCAGTTTGTTGCCGCAGCTTTGGCAGAATTTGGTGATGGGTGGGTTTGGATGCAGGCAGTCGGGATTAAGACATTGACTCATACAATTTTATGGTTTACTATTTTAAGAGTAACACGATTTACGTATTTAGAAATATTGTCTGTCCGAAAAGAGGAACGAACCAATCGCCAAGACTAAGATTGCTTCGTTCCTAGCAATGACAATTTTGGAAGCAATGACAATTCTGGAAGCAATGACAATTCTGTCGCGTGGGTGGGGGCGGGTTTATGAGATTGTTGGTTTGAGTCTGAGATTGTTGGTGAACCCGCCCCTACAAATATTGTGGTTTACCGGAGATGATATAAGGCGTAAGTGATGATTAATTTACCGTTTTATATTCATCCAATTTTGCTTTTACTGCCTGCATATCTTGCCACATCAACCATTTCGGACTTTCGGGTTCGCGGGAGGGATTTCGCAACAAGTATGATGGGTGGAAAATTGGCATACACAGCCGTCCTTCCCATTCTATCCATTGACCTCGGATTTTACTAATTGGTCGCTTGTCGCTTAACAAACCTTTCAGGGCTGTTGCACCAGTTAATAAAATGATTTTGGGGTCTAAGATGCGAATTTGTTCGAGCAAGTATGGTTTGCAAGCTTCGATTTCTTTGGCTGTGGGAGGGCGGTTGTTGGGTGGGCGACATTTGATGATGTTGGCTATGAATACGTCGGTTTCTGTGTTCAATTCTACGGATTCTAAAATCTTATCTAACAGTTGACCCGATCGCCCTACGAAGGGTAATCCGGTTTCATCTTCATTTTGTCCGGGCGCTTCTCCCACAATCAAAATCGAGGCTTGAGGATTGCCGCGCCCGATGACGGCGTGAGTGCGGGTATTTCCCAATTCGCATCGGTGACAGCGGTTGCAGTGATCGCCGATTTGTTCCATGTTTTGATAAGTACCGGCGGGAATGGGAATTTTGGCATTTGCTGGGATTGAGTCGTTTTGGAAAGCGGCACTTTGATTGCTGTCAAAAAGGCACAGTTGCAAGTCGCTGGACATACATTTTACAATTGGAGAGATTTTTTTGAGCTGAGAGTTTATAGTTTAGATGGCGCTGGGCGATTTGAGATGGGCTGGATGCTTCTATCCGATACTGTCGGCGATCGCACAATCCCAAATTAACACTCGCTTTCTCTCACAGGAGTAGCGCCTCAGAAACCCGGTTTCTCGAAGAAATCTTGGTTGAGCAGCGAAGTATCTGCGAAGAAGCCGGGTTTCTGACTCGCAAATCTCACATTATTTGGTTGAGCTCGTACAGGCAAAAATATGTTATCTCACCCGTTTTTTGACGATCGCGCCGATGCAGGCGAAAAACTGGCCGAGGCAGTTGCAGACGAGCTCGGCAAGTTTAATTTAACCGCACAGAAAGCTGTGAAACCGATTGTTTATGCCTTACCGCGCGGGGGTTTGCCGGTTGCTGTACCCCTGGCGCGCCGCTTGGGCTGTGCTTTGGATGTGGTGGTGGCGAAGAAAATTACTCGCCCAGATAATTTGGAATTGGCGATCGGGGCTGCAACTGCTGACGGCCACGTTCTCTGGCAAAAGCAAATTCAGCCAAATTTGCGCTTGCAAAAATCTGCACTCCAGCAGGCTGAAAATAGCGCTCAATCTCTGCTGGCAGATTTGGCTTCGGGACGGCCCAATGTCAGCGCGGCTGGGGCTTTGGCGATTTTAGTGGACGATGGGATTGCGACGGGGATGACGGTGGCTGTGGCGGCGCAGGCTTTGCAGTCCCAGCAACCGGCGGCTTTGTGGATTTGTGCGCCCGTCGCCCCGCCAGAGTTGATGGGATTTTTGGCCAAAATCGCCGATAAATCAATTATTCTGGAGACTCCTCACCCTTTTTACAGTGTCAGCCGCTTTTATGTCGAATTTCCGCAGGTGGAGACGGCGGAGGCTTTGGTGTGTTTGCAGCAACAAACTGAATGGCGATCGTAGGTTAAGCTCGAAGGCTACATCCAAAAGCTCGATCGCTAAAACATGAGACCTTGGGAATATTGGTTGAACACTGTGATTTTGTCTGCTCAGCACCATCCGCCTCGCTTTGTTGAGTTGGTGATGTTGACTTTGGCGACGATTTTTCTCGGGCTGTGGAGTGTAACTTTGCAGTGGCAGTATTTAACGCTGTCTTTGAGTTATATCATTGGTTCGTCTTTTTCGATTTTGGTGCGGGAATCTATGGGGCCGCGGCCTCAATTTCAGTGGACTCATTTGACTGCATTGTTGTTGTTAATTATCAGTTTTTATAGTTTTGCTGAATTGATTAGATAGTTAAGGAGGTTTTGAACGAACCGCGAAGACGCTAAGGACGCGAAGGAAGAGGAGAGAAGATCGAGAGTTCACAAATTTTTTGTGATTGTTGTATAACTTGATTTCTTAGTCCGCAGGCGAGTGGATATCGTTTGTATCGCGGCGATTTCAATCGCTAAGTCTTATCTACTGATTCGATTGATGCAAAATTATGCGATTTCCGGCGGGATCGAAGGCATAGATTTCTAAGCCGTGAGCAGCTTTGATAATTTCTCCGGCGGGCGGATATCCTAAGGCCCAGATTCGGGCGATCGCAGTTTCGATGTCGCTGACTTCTAAACACAAACTCATGCCTGTTTTTGCTCGATTTGCAAATTCGGATTTGTGGGAGTCTTTGGGTTTGAATATGCCGAGTCTTAAGCCTGGTAGTTGAAATTCTGCATAAGTATTTGGAATGTAAGGGTTCGGTTCTAGGTCGAGAAATTTTGTGTAAAATTTAACTAGAACTTCTTTGTCAATGTCTGCTAAAGTCACTAGGGCGGCGCTGTACTGGAAACTCATATAAATTTATAATGGGGAATTGGGGGAATTGTGTTCAATCATTGGTATGTAACTAATGACTGTGGTGAAAACTCTAAACTATAGCCTTTCTCAAAAAGGTGAGGTATGTCGGGCATAGGCCAAACCGGGCATAGGCCAAACCGGGCATAGGGCTATGGGCTATGGGCTATGGGCTATCCTCATGTTTTTGAGAACCGCTATAGATTATCATATTGTAATACAACAAATATTTCTCTATGGAACTCACCAATTTTATTGCTCTGTCTGTGATTGTTGTGGCTGCGCTGGGGATTGGCATGGGAACAATGACTTGGGCTTACTCGGGTAAGGGCAGCATTTCGGTACTGTTTAAAGAACCTATTTTAAACTCGCCAGAATTTCCCGATACTGACAGCGGTAGGAAAGCTGCGGCTTATTTCCAAGCTGGAATTGAGGCTTATCAGTCGGGAAATTACCGCAAAGCTCAAGATAAATTTACTAGCGCTTTAGCACAAATTTCTACCTGGGCTGAAGCTTACCACAATCGCGGCTTGATTTTTGCGAATTTGCGATCGGATGGCGAGGCTGTTGCAGATTTGATCCGTGCTAGCGAATTATACCAAGAGCAGGGGAATGGAAGTGCGATCGACACGATTAAACAAAATCTTGCAGCATTGAAGCAGCGCAAATTAGAACGAGAAAAAGAAAAAGAAAAAGCAGTAGCGACATAAATTAGTAGGTTGGGCCCGTGGAACGAAACCCAACCTACTAATTTATGTCTGAGAAACCCGGTTTCGCGATCGATGTATCGTGTTCGAGCCAAAATATTTGGGAGAAACCGAGTTGGTTGACAGAATTATTATTAAAGTTGAACATCAAGATTTAAGATTATCCCAAACAGCTAAATTTTTCTGGTATCTTCTATTTGGTCGATTTTAGCAATCAGCATTTCTCGGGTAGCTGCTACGATTCGATAATTAGTAATGATATCGAAAGCTTCCCACTCTTGAGTTACTTCGCTATCTTGCCACAAAAACCATTCCCGGTAGATTTCTCCGTCATCAATGTCGCCACACAATGGCAGCCAATCATCTCCTTCCATGCTATCAAAGTCTCCTCCAACTAAGTCGATCCAGGCTGCGACAATACAAGATTCAATAGCATTTTTATCAAAAGCAACTACGTTAGACTGAACGGAAGTTTCGGGAAAGCAAAGTGTGGATTTCATACGCTGTACCTGAATGTTATGTTATTAATTTATAAAAAATTCCTCAACGGTAGCGATCGCACAATGCCGCTATCCCAACCTCCACAGTTACCACCTCAAAAAACCTTGACCCCCAAAGCGCTCAAGTGCTTCTGCTGTATAACTTGAGAGCGCTTTGAGTCCAGTCGCGGCAGAGGCCCAATTCAGCCAATTTGCCAACTGGCACAGGGGAAAGCCCGTGAAGCGAAGCTATCGTCCGCTGGAATCGCCAGAAGATCTCTGTTAAAGCCGATCGCGCTTTCTGAAGCGAAGACAGCGCGACTGCCAATTATATACTTGGTAGGTTGGGGAGTTTCAGTACAGTTTTTGTGGTAAAATTAGCAGGAACCGGGCTGGCGTACCGAGGTGGTGCGATCGCAACTTTAGATTTATTGTTGATTTTGGGGTGAAGCCCGATCGACTGTTCAGGGAAAAAACTATGGAAGCAACCAACGAAGCAAGAATTATCACTCTGACAATCCACTATACCAACGGCAAACAGCAACATTTCGAGTTCATTCCGCCAGAGGTAAGAGTAGGAGAGCAAGCAAATTTAGGCACTCGCCTGCACAAAATGTTGACAGCAGATCCGATAATTCTTGAATTGGCAGATAAACTTGTAGTTATCCCAGTTCACAACATCCAAAGTATTGAAATATCGCCGGTTCCTCCCAAATTGCCAGAAGGTGTCCTTCACCCAATGCGAGAAATCAGTAAATAGCTAAACTGTTCCGACCTTTAAAAGTGAATTTGGGAGCGGCGTCGGAGCAACGCCCCACAAGAGTTTTAATCAACACAAATTTAGCAATTAAAGGCTCGGTAACTTAATTAAACCAAACCAGATTTAAATAAAAAAACTTATTGCTTGCAGTGACACGGTATCTCGTGTGAGTGAGGAGAATAATTGCAAGTTTCGCCGACTTAAACTTACCCTAAAAAAATGCTAGAACTCCACTGTCACACAACTTATTCCGATGGAACTCTCACCCCAGCCGAACTCGTAGCCGCCGCCGCGTCTTCGGGGGTTCGCGCTTTAGCCGTCACGGATCATGATACGATTTCGGGTTGGGATGAAGCCTTTGCCGCCGCTGCTTTGCACGGTATAGAAATCGTCCCGGGACTTGAACTCAGTACAGTCCACAACGGCAGATCTTTGCACATTTTAGGTTTTTATCCAGACCCAAATAAATTGCAAACTCCTTTAAATGCTCGCCTGGAAGGACGGTTGAGACGATCGCAAGAAATGGTAGAAAAACTAGCAGCAATGGGATACGCGATCGAACTACCAAAAACATCATCCCCAGGAATGGCACCGGGAAGGCCTCACATTGCTAGCGCGCTGGTACAAGCCGGTTACGCCAAATCATCGCGGGAAGCCTTCGATCGCTGGCTGGGAGACGATGGCCCCGCCTACGTGCATTACGAGAAATTCTCGATCGTCGAAGGCATCAATTTACTCAAAAGTTGTGGCGCAGTACCAGTCTGGGCTCACCCTTATTTATTTCGCGGTGGCGCGGTTGAGGAAGTCTTGAAAGAATTAGTAGATGCAGGTTTGATGGGAGTTGAAGTATACCATCCCACCCACAGTTCCAGCCAAATTCACAAGTTAAAACAATGGTGTCTTGATTACGGTTTGCTGATGACAGGTGGTAGCGATTATCACGGCCCAGAAGAGGCAAGAAATGAAAGAAAAGGTATTGAAAGTACCAAATTAAATATGCTGCACGTACCGTTAGAATTGCTCGATCCGATTAAAGTTGCTGCGGCAAGTTTGAAGTGATAACTGTAGGTGCGTCAGCTTAGATTGGAGTAAATGGGAACAATCAATCTATCCTGACGCACCCTATTAGACATATTACAAAAGTAGAAAACTATCTGAAATTCATCTGCGTTCATCTGTGTTTATCTGCTATCATCTGCGGTTTCGGTATCAATAAAATATTTGACAATAGGTATACTGAAAACCAATTAAAAGGAAAAAGAACATAAATTAATGTGAAGTTAGAGACTAATCTGTGTTGAGCAGATGTTAGGGTAGTAGTAAGATTCAACTACTCAGTGGAGCTGATTATGAGTACAGAAGACAGAGCAAAGGCGATCGGCAAAAACGTAGAAGGCAAAGCTCAGGAAATTTTCGGGAACATCACGGGTAACAAAAAAGACCAGGCTGAAGGTAAAGCCAAACAAGCGGAAGCCGCCGCCCGCCACGCAGCAGAAGATATGAAAGATGCGGTGAAAAATCTGACTGATAAGGCCAAAAAGGCGATCGACAAATTGTAGAAACTTGACATCAAACCGCGAATTGTGGTATGGGCGGGTTCACCAACTATCTCTGACTCAAATCAATAATCTCGTAAACCCGCCCCCACCCAAAGCTGATATCTCATTGCGAATGTTAGCGAAGCAATCACCGGGCCTCTGGGATTGCTTCGCGAGTTTTTGTATGTCAATACTTCGGACAGTTTTTGATAGCCAACGATATAATAAAGGTTTCATGTGATTTGGGCGATCGCTCTGGCAACGAAAAATCAATCGTTTCAGATTACGATCTAAAAATCATTCAGGCTATTGAAGTTAAAGGACTAGCAATTACCTATAGCGGTTCTCAAGCGTGGTGAGGATAGCCCTATGCCCTATGCCCTATGCCCTATGCCCTATGCCCTATGCCCT
>NZ_JAUBUN010000017.1:105868-147130 GCF_036702665.1 Microcoleus sp. Aus8_D2 | reverse complement strand
GCCCTATGCCCTATGCCCTATGCCCTATGCCCTATGCCCTATGCCCTATGCCCGTCAAGTACCTCATCTTTCTGAGACTCGGCTATACACAGAAGTGATATAATCAAATCGCCCAATATCTAAATACTCTTCTATAAATTTTAGGTAAGCATTCCAATGGCACAACTAGCCGAGTTTTCCTTAGAAGATGGCACTACATTTTTAGTAGAAATAGAAGAGCCAGAATCCCGAACTATCCAACGAGTCGCACTGCCTTCCGGACAGATGGTTGTCAAAGCTCAACAAAGTTTTGAACAAGCTCTCGATCGAATTAAACCTGTAGCATCTACTATTCTTTCTAAACTCAAGGACTTAAATACTCCTGCTGATGAAGTAGAGGTCAAGTTTGGCATTAAACTGACGGCCGATGCTGGAGCAGTATTTACATCAATTGGAGGGGAAGTCAATTACGAGATTACCCTGAAATGGAAGCAGAATAAATCAAGTTAATCTCATCATGAATAACAACTATTTTCAAGCTTTTAAAGGAGCGATCGCCCGCATATATCACGCTAATGGCGCAGTAGTTGGAGCGGGTTTTTTAGTATCCGATCGCTATCTGATTACCTGTGCTCATGTTGTCGCAGCAGCTTTGAGTATTGCTCAGAACACTCAAGAACAGCCAACTGGTACGATCGAATTAGATTTTCCGCTAATTGCAGCAGGGCAAAAAGTAAAGTCCAAGGTTGTATTCTGGCAGCCAGTTAATCCATCGCTCTCCGGAGAAGACATTGCCGGGTTAGAATTAGAGGGTAGTTTGCCTAACATACAACCAGTATACTTGGTTGGTGCTGAAGATTATTGGCAGCATCCGATCAGAATTTTTGGATTTCCACAGGGGCACGATCTGGGAATATGGGCAACTGCCACTCTGCGCGATCGCACTGCAAATAACTGGGTGCAAATAGATGCTGTAGCAGCTCAAAATCGGCCCGTTGAACAAGGGTTTAGCGGTGCGCCTGTATGGGATGAATCGCTGCAAGGAGTAGTCGGAATGGCGGTAGCGGCAGAAAAGCGACGAACAGATGTGACCGCTGCATTTATGATTCCTACTGCAATTTTACGAGGTGCATGGTTGGATTTAGAGCGATCGATCGCACACAATCCTTCGTCCATGAGGCAATCTCTTGATAGTTTGCCATCTTTTCGCCAAGTAAAGTTGAAGGCCTTAAAAAGTAACTACTCTATCTTGTGCGCTAAGTATGAAGCAGCTTACAATCAGCTTGGCTACACCTTAAATGACACTGATATTGTTAGCCTTAAACAGAAAATCAAAGGTCTCGAAACAGAAATCATGACATTAGAACGAGAAATTGATAGTTTATCTAACTGAATAGTTATCTATGAATAATAAAAACAACAATGAAAAGTTAATTGTTCGCAAAAAACAATATTTAGAGCTTCTATACAAACAATTTGATTCAGCTTATACACAATTGGAAACAACAGTAAATGAGTTTGATAAACCTTCTATTCAAGCGAAAATCAAAGTTTTAGAGAACCAGATAGAACAAGTACACAAAGAAATTGACAACTTAGAATTACGCTCATCTCAAACAGGCAATGATTCGCATCCGCAATCTGGGAACTTCATCGAAAAATTGGGTAATGGCGTCCAGCTAGAAATGCTACATATTCCTCAAGGCAGCTTCTTAATGGGTTCGCCAGAAAATGAACTTGAGAGAAGCAACGATGAAGGCCCTCCGCACCCAGTGACTGTCCCAGCTTTCTTTATGGGCAAATATCCTGTCACCCAAGCTCAATGGAAAATTGTAGCAAATCTGCCTCAAGTTAACCGCGAACTCAATCCAGATCCTTCATGTTTCAAAGGTGTGAATCGCCCTGTTGAAACGGTTTCTTGGTATGATGCCGTCGAATTTTGTGCTCGCCTCTCCCTAGAAACTGGCAAGACTTACCGCTTACCCAGTGAAGCAGAATGGGAATACGCCTGTCGCGCTGGGACAAACACGCCGTTTCACTTTGGGGAAACAATTACGACAGATTTAGCCAATTATAATGGTAATTATACTTATGCTGCTGGGTCTAAAGGAATTTACCGCGAACAAACAATGCCTGTGGGTAGTTTTGGGGTAGCCAATGCCTTTGGACTCTACGATATGCACGGAAACGTCTGGGAGTGGTGTGCAGACCCTTGGCATGATAGTTATGACGGTGCGCCTGGTGATGGTAGGGTTTGGGATGAGACTTGTAATGATAATCGTTATCAAAACAGCATTGATTTATTAGTCCATACTGAGGCAAAAGATAACCGAACTCGGCTGCTGCGCGGTGGTTCGTGGCTCGTCTATCCGAGGAACTGCCGTTCGGCGATTCGCCTCAACCATGCGCCGGACATCGTCAACTTCCTCAACGGTTTTCGGGTTGTGTGTGTCGCTGCGTGGACTTAATAGCTCTTTACACTTTTACCCTCTTGCTCTTTACACTTCTTAATTTTTCACTTGTTGGTCGCCCCTGGCGACTCGATTTTTTTTTGCCTTTGTCAACCATCTATGCCTAACAGAATTTTGGGATATTTTTTATATTTGCCAGGTCAAATATTGAGATAATTTCAGAATTTGTAGGGGCAGGTTCACCAACAATTCATGGCACAAACAAATAATATTGTCAACCCGCCCCACCCAACAGACAATCAAAATGTACCAGAAATTTATTGGTAAGATGTTAATCTGAATTTATCGTGTGGTGGGGGCGGGTTTTTGTAAATTATTTGTGGGTTTTAGAGATGGTTGGTGAACCCGCCCCTACAGGATTATCGGATATTTTTTTGTATTTGCCAGGTCAAATATTGAGATAATTTCAGAATTTGTAGGGGCGGGTTCACCAACAATTCATGGCAAAAATGAATGATGTTGTAAACCCGCCCCACCCAACAGACAATCAAAATGTACCAAAAATTTATTGGGTAAGATGTTGATGTGAATTTATCGTGTGGTGGGGGCGGGTTTGTGAAATTGTTGGTCTGTTTTGTAGATGGTTGGTGAACCCACCCCTACAGGCTGTATAATTATAATGTTGTATTTTTACAAAAATCATGAAATACAATCCTCATATCCATCATCGCCGTTCTATTCGTCTACCAGGATACGACTATAGCCAATCAGGTGCATATTTTGTAACAATTTGTATTTGGCAACGTGAATGTTTATTAAGTGAGATTCAAGAGGGGAATGTTTTATTAAGCCGCTACGGTGAAGTCGTTAACTTTAATTGGTTTAATCTCACAAGGGTGTATCCTCATATTGAATTAGATTCCTTTGTGATTATGCCAAATCATATTCATGGAATTATTCTCATAAAACAACGGAATAAACGTCAGGGTTTATCGGAAATTGTGAGAGGTTTAAAAACCTTTTCTTCCCGGCGGATCAATCAAATACGTTCTGTTTCACAAATACCTGTATGGCAAAGGGGTTATTATGAACATATTATTCGCAATGAGGCAACATTCTCGAAAATTCAGGAATATATTATAAATAATCCGTTTAAGTGGGAAATGGATGAAATGCACCCATCACAAAAGTTTTACTATTCTAATAAAATTGATATTAAATTAGATAGTGAAAATGTATTGCCGATGAATTTATCATTATAGTAACCCAAATCTGTAGGGGCGGGTTCACCAATAACTCATGGCAAAAATGAATGATATTGTAAACCCGCCCCACCCAACGAACAATTAAAATGTACGATAAATTTATTGGTGATATGTTGATGTGAATTTATCGTGGGGTGGGGGCGGGTTTGTGAGATTGTTGGTCTGTTTTGTAGATGGTTGGTGAACCCGCCCCTACAGTATTTGGGATGTTTTTTTGTTTAAAATATAGATGGAATTTTAAGGTGGGTGGGGGCGGGTTCACCCACCATCTATCGGGAAAATGAATGATATTGTAAACCCGCCCCCACCCAACGAACAATTAAAATGTACGATTGATTTATTGGTAAGATGTTGATGTGAATTTATCGTGGGGTGGGGGCGGGTTTGTGAGATTGTTTGTGGGTTTCAGAGATGTCGGCGAACCCGCCCCTACAGGATTTTGGGATGTTTGTTTGGAAATTCATTGGTTAAATATTTATGTAATTTAATTGTCTGTAGGGGCGGGTTCACCAACAATTTATGGCACAAACAAATAATATTGTAAACCCGCCCCCACCCAACAGACAATTAAAATGTACGATGAATTTATTGGTAAGATGTTGATGTAAATTTATCGTGTGGTGGGGGCGGGTTTGTGAGATTGTTTGTGGGTTTCAGAGATGTCGGCGAACCCGCCCCTACAGGATTTGGGGATGTTTTTTTTATTTTATTAGTTCAATAATATCAATAATCTGCGGTTAAAAATCGGGTTCCGCACCCAAAAGCTCGATCGCCAAATCCATCTGTTCCTTCCCCCGCGCCAGAAAACCTTCGCACTCCTGCAAACACTCTACAGCCACCGCAAACTGCTCAAAAACCTCTTCTAGTGGCAATTCTCCCGACTCCACCCGATCGATAATTGCTTCAATGCGATCGACCGTTTGCTCGTAATTCCAGTCAGACTGGCGCAATTTCGACTTAACCATAACATTTATTGTACATCCAACACTTCCACAATCTTAACCTTCAGCACGCCCCGACTCAACCTCACCGTCAACTCCTCTCCCAATTCCAAACCGTCAGTTTTGCGGACAATTGTACCGTCAGCTTGGATTACGGCTGCATAACCCCTTTGCAAAACCGCAGCCGGATTTAGGGCGGCTAACTTTTCTTGCAATACCTCCAGTTTACCAGTTGCCTGCCGCAAAGTTCGCGATGTCGTCGGCAATCTTTTTAAGCGACTTTTTAACAGTTCCAAATGCTCTGATTCTGTCTGAAATCTTGCCCGCACAACACTTGCTAAATTGAGCGTTCTCTGCTTGTGTTCCCAGTAAATATCTGCTAAAATTGGTACGGCTTGGGTAGCGGCAGCCGTCGGAGTGTGCGCTCGTTTATCGGCTACTAAATCGGCTAGAGATTCGTCTCTTTCGTGTCCGATTCCTGTGATAATTGGTATGGCACAATTGGCGATCGCCCTGACGACTCTTTCATCGTTAAAACAAGCCAAATCCTCCGCAGAACCGCCGCCACGCCCTAAAATTATCACATCAGCCCTACCGTCCAATTCTACACGGGCGATCGCCCTGACGATCGCAGCCGCAGCCAAATCTCCCTGCACCAAAGTCGGCGACAGCAACACCCGCAAACCCGGATATCTCTGCGCTAACGTGCGCTGAATATCCCCCCAAGCAGCGCCAGTATCCGATGTCACCACCGCCACAATCTGGGGGTGTGCGGGAATCGGGCGCTTTCTGGCAGGATCGAAGAAACCCTCGGCTTCCAAGCGCGATCGCAATTGCTGCAACCGCAAAGCCTCCAATCCTTCCCCAGCCGGTAGCGATTGCACCACAGTCAACTGGTACTCGCCGCGATTTTTGTACATCCGGATGCTTCCCAACACCAGCAATTGTTCGCCTTTTACGGGCATTTGCGTCAATTTCTGTCGCTGAGAATTCCACACCACGCAGCGAATTGCAGCGCTTTTGTCTGGATCGCAGAGAGTGAAAAAGCAGCCGCTGGGATGTTGCGAAACGTTGGACACCTCGCCGATCAGCCAAACCGATCGCAAATTGCGATCGCCCTCCAGCAACTCTTGCAGGTATGATGTTAGTCCGCCCACCGATAACGTTGTGTCAGGAAAAATTGAATTCATTAAACAATTGTAGATTTTAGATTTTAGATTTGAGATTTAGGCTACTATATCTAAGGTATTTATTTGTAGGTCTATCCTCTGCGAGGGCTTCTCTACCGGCGAAGGTAAATTAACAGCAAACAAACTAATGATATCAGATGTCATGACTTCGATGAATGTGCTGCGCCAAGAGGCTGCGGCGATCGGCATTACTGATGCCGAAGCCAGAAAGTATGGCGATCTCAGACATAAAAGAACTTGGTCTTTGGCGATCGAACATCACCTCTCGATGCAAGATTTTGCCGATGGCGCAGCATCCGATTCTGATAGCGCACTCCACCAGTCTCGGACTGAAGAGTCTCAAGACTGCGGCATTCAGCTAACGGCGAATCTGGGCGAATCTGGAGTCAAAAGAGAGAACAAAACAGCATCTGAGGCGGCGCCGCCACAGTCAGGAATTGCGAGCCTCTCCGAGGGCTTCGCTAACGGGCGATCGCACAATAATTCCGATTACCGCAGCCACCAAAACCGAGGTTTTAAACAAGTAGTTCAGAACCACATTAAAGCCTTAACAATTGCCTCAGCCTCCCGTACAATTCAGATAAATTCACAATTCAACAATTGGGTTTGCCCGGAGTGCTACCCAGAGGGCGAATCGGGTTGTCACCTGTGTGCCGGAGAAAGGTATGTAAGCGACATTGCAGCTATTGGGTGGACGCTAGCTTATATGGAAATGTTGGGCTGTTCGGCTCGCGAAATCGAACCGCTGAGGAAATTTTCGCCTGCCTCCGAAACTCTGGAATTGAATTTAAAAGTTTGTGTTGCTATCAAAGAAAGTACCGAAGTTTTAGCGCGGACTGAAAAATGGGTAATCGGTAATCGGTAATTGTAAGATCAAATTATCATACTCTTATTTTCTTTCGCTAACAAACAACACGGATTCCAGTCCTTTTAAAGCTACTTCCAAATCGTCGTTGACAACTTGGAAATCGAATTCGCCCGCAGCTTCAATTTCCTCTTTAGCCCGCAGCAACCGACGGGCGATCGCAATTTCCGAATCTTGACCCCGACTCCGCAGCCTGCGCTCCAATTCTTCCCAAGAAGGAGGTAAAATAAACAGTCGCAAAGCCTCCGGAAACTTATTTCTAATTTGTCTCGCCCCTTCGAGTTCAATTTCCAGGATTACCCATTTTCCCTCACCGATTCCCTGTTTGAGAGCAAAATATGGAGTACCGTAAAAATTACCTGCAAACTCAGCCCATTCTGCCAATTCGCCAGCCTCAACCATTTCCTCAAAACGGCTGCGGCTGACAAAATAATAGTGTTGTCCCTCAACTTCTCCCTCACGGGGCTTACGAGTTGTCACCGATACCGAAAGATATAATTCGGGATGGCGGTTGAGGAGCGATCGCACTAAGGTGCCTTTCCCCACACCGCTGGGCCCCGTCAGAACAATTAATTTACCGGATTTCATTTTTAGAAGAGAAACGTGTAACAATTTAAGTTTCCGCTTACTCTATACTGTAAGTGCTCAAATTGCAACCGACAAACCTCAATCATCCCGACCTTGACCGTCTTTGCCGATCGCAAAACGATTAGCCACCGTTTCCGGCTGAATCGCCGACAGGATGACGTGACTCGAATCTGTAATAATTACCGCTCTCGTGCGGCGGCCGTAAGTAGCATCAACCAGTTGTCCCCGCTCCCGCGCATCAGTAATTATACGCTTAATTGGCGCTGACTCGGGACTGACAATGGCAATCACTCGGTTAGCAGACACAATATTACCAAAGCCGATATTAATTAATTGAATATCCATGAATATCTCAATCTATAGGTGAACGAGTAACTATCAATCCTTACTTATCATCATATATAAAAATATTTATTCTGACAAGGTTAAAATTATTCATAACAAAAATTTTTAATTTTTTACCTTCATTTTTTTCTCTTTTTTGAGGCAGAGTCTGCCGCTCTTTATCAAAACTTTAAAAAACTACCGCTGTTGACCGCTGTATATTAAAGATTCGGTAAAATCCTCAATTTATCGTTACGAATAAAAGCTTTAGCTGTATGGAGAAAACAGCCAGTAAATGTTGCGAAATATAAAGGAAATTTCAAGTATAGGGAAAGTTAAGTACAATCACTGATTAATGATAGCAAATCTTCGCCAAAGGCAGTTTATACTGACAGTATTGACAAATGCTGCTACTTTGATGAGCCTTCAACCTCACCTAAAAGCTGGTGACAAGCGCACACAATTCTTAATTTTCCACATAAACATGAGGAAACACCTGTTAAAGTACAAATATTTATTGCTAGATATTCTCAAACAAAATGGGTTTGTAGTGAGGACTTTAGTCCGCATCAATGAAGGACTCGCATTTCTCACTACAAACCTGGGAACGATCTTCTAAAATAAAATCGGTTCGTAGTGAGGACTTTAGTCCGCATCAATCAAAGGATTTGCATTCCGAACGATCAAACCTGGGAACGATCTTCTAAAATAAAATAGGTTCGTAGTGAGGACTTTAGTCCGCATCAATCAAAGGACTAAAGTCCTCACTACAAACCTGGGAAGTCAGAAAAAAAATAGGGATTAATACAGATACATTTACCCGCATTAATCCCACTTATTCCACAGTTGATTAAGCCGCAACTAAACCGCTGTGTTTCAACAAAGCTTTAGTGCTCGGTTCGCGTCCCCGGAAAGTTTTAAACACTTCCATCGGGTGCAAACTGCCACCCAATCCTAACACTGTATCTCGGAAGCGTTTACCTGTAGAGCCGATCGCACTTTCATCTTCCAAACCAGCCTCCTCAAACGCCGCAAAAGCATCAGCACTCAGCACTTCCGCCCATTTATAGCTGTAATAGCCCGCCGCGTAACCGCCCGCAAAAATGTGTCCGAAAGCGCACAAAAATGCGTCTCCTTCCAGAGGAGGCAAAACAGTCGTAGTTTTAGCAATGCGCTTGCGGACATCCGCCACAGTTTCGCTGCCGCCCGATCGATAGCGGTGGTGCAATTCGATGTCAACACTGCTAAGATGTACTTGCCTGAGCATGGCACTGCCGCTCATGTAGTGGCGCGCTGCTAGCAGCTTTTGGTAATAGTGTTCCGGCAAATTTTCCCCGGTTTGGTAATGCTTTGCCATCCCGAACAAAGTCGCCCTATCGTAACACCAATTTTCCATAAATTGACTGGGCAATTCCACCGCATCCCACTCAACATTATTGATGCCAGAAGCCCCCGGATAGTCTACCGTTGTCAGCATATGCTGCAAACCGTGACCGAATTCGTGAAACAAAGTTTCTACTTCCAAGAAAGTCATTAAACTCGGTTTTCCGTCAACCGGAGGACTTTGGTTGCACACCAAATACGCCACCGGTAAACGCGTTGTTGTCTTGCCCGCTTCCACAAATTTAGCGCGCACCACGCACTCGTTCATCCAAGCACCGCCGCGCTTTTCCTCGGGGCGGCTGTAGGGGTCTAAATAGAAATTGGCGAGCGTATTTCCCGCTTCATCATCTATTCTGAAATAGCGCACATCTTTGTGCCACACAGGAGCTTGACCGTCCGCCGCAGTTACTGTCACGCCGAACAGCCTTTTTACTAATCCAAACAACCCCTCCAATACCTGCGGCAAAGCAAAATAAGGGCGCAATTCTTCGGCACTAAAAGCAAACTTTTTTTCCCGCTGCCGTTCCGACCAAAAACCAATATCCCAGTGCTTCAAATCCGCAGCTTCCGGCGCGCATGAGGTGGCAGCAAAAGCTTTCAATTCTTCTAAATCTTTGACAGCAGCGCTGTAACTAGCTAAGCGCAATTCTTCTAACAAAGCTTCCACTGCTGTAACGTTAGGAGCCATTTTGCTCGCCAAGCTCAATTCGGCATAACTGCTAAACCCGAGCAAAGCTCCTTTTTCCTGGCGCAGTGCTAAAATGCGATCGGTCAAAGGCCAGTTATTCAATTCTCCGCTACTGGCTCTGCTGATAAAAGCTTTGTACAACTTTTCGCGCAAATCGCGGCGAGTGCTGTGCTGCATGAAAGGGCCGTAACTCGGGAAGTCTAAAGTAATCCGCCAAGGGCCATTTTCCGCATCGGCATTTTCGGCGCCGGCACTGCGAGCCGCTTGAGCTGCTAAACTCAACAAACTTGGCGGTAAACCGTCAATTTCGTCTTTGTTTGTGAGGGTGATACTGAAAGCTTTGGTAGCGTCGAGGACGTGATTGGAAAATTGGGTAGTAATTTCGGCCATTTCTAATTGAATGGCATTGAAACGCTCTTTTTGCTCGCCTTCTAAACCGACGCCGGAAAGTTGAGCATCTCGGAGGGAAGCTTCGACAATTCGCTGTTGAGCTGACTCTAAACTGTCCCAATTTTCGATCGCCCGCAGCGCTTTAAAAGCTTCGTAAAGCGGTTTGCTTTGACTGAGCTTGCTCCAAAATTTTACTACTTCCGGCTGCACTGTTTCGTGAGCCGATCGCAATTCCGGGCTATTTTTCACCCCCATCAAATGTCCGACAATGCTCCAAGTCCAATTTAAACGCTCTCCGAGCCGCTGCAATGGTTCAACTAAGCCGCTCCAAGTCGGCTCGACAGAGGCTTCTAAGGCAGCTAGCTCGGCTTCTAGTTCGCTCAGAAGTTGGGTAACGGCGGGGACTACGTGTTCTGGTGCGATCGCATCAAACGGTGGCAATCCTTTGCCAATTAATAACGGGTTATCAGTAACAGTTACGGTTGCGGTCATTTAATTTTCTTGTAACAGGTTGAAAACAGGTGAACTAGACAGATTACCTTTTCAATTTGTAACACAGTTGTCCAAAAAGTCGGACTCCAGCCGGGAGAGGGAGAGAATGGGAGAAGGGAAGAGGGGGAGAAGGGGAGAAGGGGAGAGGGGGAGAGGGGGAGAGGGGGAGAGGGGGAGAGGGAGAGAAGGAGAAAATCTTCCTTCTGACTGATGACCAACTGCCAACTATCAACTGCCAACTGCCAACTGCCAACTATCAACTGCCAACTGCCAACTATCAACTGCCAACTGCCAACTGTCAACTGTCAACTGTCAACTATCTTGCGTGTGCTGCAACTCCTTGACAACTGAGATTAAGCGCTTGAGATGAGGTTTAACAACTTCTTGTTGCTCGTGTTCCAAACGGTGGATTTGAGCTTGGACTACAGACAAATCCGGAGTCGATTGCTGCGCGGGAGCTTGCAGTTGGCTTTGCAGATTGGCCATGACTTTCTGGATTTCAAAAAATCGAGTATTTACTACTTCCCAGTCGTCTCGGGTAATCGCAGTTTCTGCTAAGCCTTTCGTCGCGCTTTGCAGTTTTTCTATCGCCTGTTCCACAGCTTCGAGATTTGCCGGTTGGCCAACCGATAAATCTCGAAGCTGTGCGCTCACCTGCTGGCGAACATCGAGCACAGCAGACGCCACAATTTCTTGCAAAGAAGCTACCGACTCTCCCAAACTCAGCAATTGCCGCTCGATGTCGAGGGACTCCTCAAAACCTTCAGCCCTAGGAAGTGCAGCCATTTGCTGGCGCAGCGCTGCAATATCAGCAGACAACTGCTTGCGCAATTTAACAATTACCGTCACCGCCGTTTTTTCGACTTTATTTACAGACTTTTGCACTTGGGCTAGTTCCGAATTTTGATGAACCCGCACTTGCTGCTCGAACCGATATCGGTTAGCCACATTTAGCGACAAAGCCAAAGTTAGCGGAGCCACTCCGTAAAAAGCTTGACCCGACACAGCCACCGCCAGGGAACCCACACCAGAGGCCGCCAGAGAGGCGTACTCTGCCACTTCCAGCCAGTGTCTTTGAGGAAAACTTTGCCTCAAGTGGTTTCTAGCAGAGGGGTTTGGCTTCCGCACGGCTCTTTGGGTCATAATATTTTCTCGTTGTTGGTAAGGTGGCGCGACTGGGTGGAGCATCGATTTATATCCTTTTTTCAGTTATATGTTTTACATTATTTTTTGGCACTCTTCTATTTTTACCTAAGTAAGTTCAGGATGACTGGCATATTATTATGTATTTGGGAGCTGTCTTGCTGTCGCCCTCAATTGGGGCTGTTAAAAGCTGAACCCCAAGGCGCCCTCTATTTTACAGGACGCGGGCGCGATCGGGTTCGGGCGATCGACAATCGCTGCCCAGGCCGGTCGATTTGAGATTTGAGATTTGAGATTTGAGATTTAAAATGCCACCTAGTGAGGGCGATCGGAGTTTTGAGCCACTCGGTAGTTGCGTTTTGGTTCGTGCATTGGTATAATTTACTTTTTCTAAATTTCCCGGATTTAATTTACAGCAAGACTTAACAAATGAAATCAGAAAAACCCGAAAATGGCGCTCGGCTCAAGTCTATTTTCAGTATCACAATCTTTATTATTCTCGTCCTAGCAGTAGGCTTTTTAAGCGTGAATTTTATTTCAGCTCTGTATGCCAAATTTTCTTAAAATTAGTCCTGGACGCATGGAATTCATAAACTGGTTTTTTTACAAAAATACTTCGTCGCAGCCAGCAGAATCGGTAAAAAACCCGGTTTCTTTGGTATTTAGGCGTCCAGGACTAATTTGGTGATAACCCTTTGATATATTGCTTCAGTACAGGTGGCAAAGTGTAAAGGCTTTCCTGTTTTTCGATCGAGCAGCGTCGCGAGAGAGATTGCAATGCGTTTAGCAAATTTGATGATGATATTTGTCCGTTTTGTAGCAATTTGGCGACGTTGACTGGCTGGTTTTCTGTCGCCAACAATGACATGACTTGTTTTTCGAGTTCGGAAGTGCGATCGTACTGCTCATGTAAAACATCTTTTAAATCTTCGGGTAACAATATGGTATCATCTATTAATAACTCATTCGCGCCGATGCCCAACTCTTGAATCAGAGTCGCCACGCTTTTTAACCATAACGGGTTGCCTTGGTAGCGGTGAATGAGTGCTTCGCAGTTATCGATTTCTGCTAATCCTTTATCTCTGAGGATTTCCCGTGCGGCCGCAGTGTCTAAACCAGTGAGTTGTAAAGTCCGAATGGGAGTATTTTCGCTGGTGAGTTGAGGAACTTCTTTCGGCGGTTCCCAACCGATTAGCAGAAAGCAACTTTGATGGGATAATGTCTCTATTTGTTTGAATAAGGAGCGATATTCTTCGTATTCGGGTTTATACTTTCCTGCCAATTCGCCGCTACAGAAAAGGTTGTGAACGTCATCTAAGACTATTAAACAGCGATGGTTTTGTAAATATTTAATCAGCGGTAAGCGTTTCTGGTTGTTTGAGGATGAATCTTGTTTTTCTGACTGGGAAAAAAGCTGTATTAGGTTAGATTTAAATTTATCGATGGTGGGGAATTCGTCTAGGGTGCACCAAACTGCGTATTCAAACTCGTCTTTGATTTGTTTTACGAGTTGTACTGCTAGGGATGTTTTGCCGATGCCGAGTCGGCCGGTGAGGGTGATAAGGCGGCAGTTTTGTTGTAGAATCCAGGTTGTGAGGGTTTGGAGTTGAGGAGTGCGATCGAAGAAGTCGCCCAACTCCGGCATTTCGCTTAAATCTTGATGTAAAGTTTTAGTTTGTTTTGGGTTAGATGTTTCGTCATTATCTGGATGTGACGTTGATATATCTGGGGGGTGTCTTCCTTCTCCACAGGTATTAAAATTACCACTGATGTGTTGTTCTATGACGTTTTGTGTAAAGCTTGAAACATTAGAGACTTGAAACCTTTGAATTGCCGAGCGAAAATTCTTTTTATTGACATTTTCCCCCAACTCCTCTGAAAGTAATTGCCATAATTCCGAAGCCGCATTCCTAACACGACTTTCAGAACAGTCAAAGTCTTTGGCTACGTGCTTGTATGTCTCGTGTTGTACAGTTCCTTTCAGTACCGCCTCTTGTAAATCATCAAGGTGTTGACCCGTTTTCTCGAAGACTATGCGATCGGCGAAGTTTAACATTTCTTTGAGATTCATCGGATCAAGAGGATGGAAAATTTTGTGTATTATAGCACAGGTAGAGACATTTTAGTATATTTTTAGATATTTTAGTACATAACTAGATTTCAAGAGATTGAAGGTAGGAGAAGGTTGTCGGCAATATAGGACATTTTAGGGCTGGACAAACCTTTAATTTCTAAGGAATGATGGGAGAATCCTCAATCGATCTCTGGTTATTGACTAAACCTACTGATGTCTGACGACAAGTAAGATCCGCTCTCTAGTATAAATGGAGGTTAACTATGTCCAGTACCCATAACAACCAAGTGCCGATTTCTACTGTTGGTGATGGTTTTTGGTGGAACTACGATTTGTTTGATAAGCAGTCTCTATCTCCTTCGCTGAGTTCATCAAATCAGTGTTCATCAAAGCAGAGTTCATTCAGCTTATCTCCTTCACCTCGTCGCAGTGTGGGCGATACTTCTTCTAAGTAAGTTTCTAAATATGAATGAATAATTAGCTAAGCATCTTGGCAGTTCTTAGAGACACAAGATGCTTTCTATCGGTACGGAAACATGAATATAGACTTAAACTGGCTTCCTCATCAAGCTCCTACAATCGACTTTAAGGCAACTCTGCATCCATCAAAAGAAATTGCATCACGTTGGTTTAACTTTCCACCTTACCATGACGAGCCGAAACTTTGGCATCTCTCTGCTCAAGTCAAACCCAGTATAGACATTAAAGATGAAAACTTACAGGAGGTCGCTGGAGGTTCGTCACTGGACTTTGATAGAGCTCTCGCAAAACTGGCGGGGGAAACCGTTGAGCGTTATGCGATCTCTAAGAATGTCAATCTGAACTTGAATGATTTACAATCATGGCAGGAATTGGTACAGCAAAATTTGTGTGCGCTAGATCCGTTCCAACTTGTGATTGGTGATGAACATCGACATAAATCGCGTCGTAACGATAAAATTTCATGGATTCAAGGATTTGATTTAAACTTACAAGTTCCTGCACTTATTCCTGCACAGCTAGTCTTTGTTCCGCATATTTTTAGAGATAATGAAGCTGTTTGGAGATCCGCTGTATCAACAGGTGCGGCAGCACACTCTACACTTGAGGGAGCTTTATATGCTGGTCTTTGTGAAGTCGTAGAGAGAGACGCTTTTCAAATTGCTTGGCTTAGACAGTTAAGATTAACTAGGATAAATATAACTACAGGTGATACTTACTTCTACAATTCTATCAATAAACTAATTGATGCTGGTAAAAGATATCATCTTCACTGTGAGCTATATCAGCTTCCTTGTTCTATTCCCTTATCTGTTTGCATGGCAGTTATTTGGGATAATACAGGTATTGGACCTCGGTGTTCTCTGGGTGCAAAATGTTCTCAATCAAGCTTAACAGCCTGTGTCGGAGCACTTGAGGAAGCTTACCAAATGCGTTCTTGGTTGCGATATACACTCAACAAGTCGGGAGCATTTTCAAAGAATAAGCCACTTGATACATTGCTCGATAGAGCGAGACATTGGTTAACACATGAAGCTTCAGAAGTTCTTAAAAGTTGGACTCAACAATTCAACAGTTCTATTTCTTTATCTGAAAGACCCTCTGAACTTTCTCTTGGTGAATTAGTTGAGTCAGTTAAACAAGATGGAGGTACTGCATATTTCGTTGACTTAACAGCGAAATTACCTGAATGTCTGCATCAATTGGGTTGGCATATTACAAAGGTAATCATTCCAGAGTACCAACCGCTAAACTTAACGGAGTCAATGGAAGACTTCGCCTTGCTAAGAATTGATAATGCTTCTCAGCGTTTGAATGCTGAAGCTCTTATTCCAGCGGGAGAGAAATTTAGATATCCTCATCCTTTTTTGTGAGCAATCAATATGAATATTACAGATCGACAAAGCAAAGACAATGATCCATTGGGGCAGGGAATTCAACTAGCTCAGGCATTTGAAGAAGCTACTTGGATTCACGATGCTTCTTCTCTCCAAGCAAGTTATATTCCCCATTCCTGGACATCGATAAATAGGAAGGAATATCGCCGTTTACCAAGAGTTGATTTGAGCGGACTACGTTCTCCAAGTCAAAATAGCGAATTAAGCAAGGTATTTGAACATCGGTCATCCAAGCGACAATTTTTACCGGAACCTATTGCGTTAGAAACGCTGAGTACGATGCTAGCAACGGTTGCCAGCACTCGAAATGAAGAACCTCCAAGCCGAGTTTATCCTTCTGCTGGTCTAAGGTGGCCAATTGAGTGGTATCTTGCCGCAATCAATGTAGCTTCACTGGAAGCTGGAGTTTATCATTATGAATCATTTGATCATCAACTGGAAACACTAAAAATAGGCAATCCTTGGAACGAGCTTGCGGAAGCGCTTTCAATGCAAACCATTGATCGTCCATCAGCTTTACTAATCTTAACTTCTGTATTTCATAGAAGTTGGATTAAGTATGGCATTCGTGGAAGTCGATATGCTTATCTAGAAGCTGGTGCAGCAGCCATGTCCTTAAATATTGTTGCAGTAGAGGCTAACATTGGTGTAGTTTGGCTAGGTGGCTTTGTTGACTCCTCTATTTCAAAGATTCTTGATATTAATTGGAAAATGGAGTTAGAAACTCCGGTTCTATGTCTCGCGCTTGGACATCCTATTTAGAGGATGCCCAAAAAAATGCTAAATATATGGTCTCTTGGACTTTATGCTGAAAACGTAAATGAGTGGGGAAGTTTTCGACTCTATGATGAGTTTATTAGTTATATCCTTTCCCTGATTAGCGATTTAAATGTGTAGTACGATCGCCCCTCACACCAAATACCCAACACTGCGATGATTCTACCAAGAGCGATCGCCCTTTCTATCAACTCCTGAAAACTTGCACTTTTTCCTCTATGTCCAATCCCCCTTCGCCTAAAGCATCAGCCGAAGAATGACGAGCGATAAACTCATCTAACAGCTCAAAAAACAGATCGAGTGCTTTGCTTTCATCCTCAGAATAAAACAGAATGACGTTAGCCCAAGATTGGCTCGTCTGCACGTTGAATCTTTTTCATATCCACTCAGGAAACTGCCTAAAATCGCTATCTTGTTTCGTTGGCTGTTCTCCTAACTCATATTTAGCAACGCTGTAACCCGATAAAAAAGCCTGAAGACAAATAATTGAATGTCGTCCCAAGTACATTGAAGGAGCTTTCTTAATTTTGTCAATCAGCGTATATAAATCGTGCATTTTTCACCTCAATATTTTTCCAATAACTGTAAGTTTTGCTGCTCAAAATTCCTCTTCTATAATCTTAAAAGTTCCCATACCCAGTTCCAGAGTAGGTGATGTTAAATTTTGTAGCCATTCCTGCCGAGTCACGCCACTACAATCTATATTATTAAACACAATTTCCTGTTCGTCGATTGTAATTGATATCCCTTGATCGTAGCCATTAGTAGCAATTTGCTGCTGTCGTCGTAAATCATAAATCACTGACCAAGGTAGGTCTTGCCTTTCTAAATCCAGTTTAATCTGCTTACCATGTAGGTTTCTGATGGTCAAGAACTCTTTGATAGCCTGACTGCATTCAACACATTGAAAGACTCCATAGCGACTGGCAATTTTAGCGATATCTTCTCTAATTTCATCTAAACTACTGGGATCTAAACTCAAAGTGTAAAGTTTACCTCCTATATTTATGGACAAGTATATCTCAAAATTATTGCCATTGAGTGCTCGACCGATCGCATAGGGTGCGCGCTCTTGCAAGGCTTTTCCAAGGGAGCGCGAGATCCCCTCACAGCAAATACCAAACAGTACGATGATTGTAGCCAGAGCGATCGCCCTTCAGACTAAATACCAAATCGATGTCTGCAGTACAATCGAGGTAAAAGTCATGATGAATCTTTCAAAAATTAACACGCTCAACTGACTGCTGACTAACTAATGCAAAAACTTGCCAACTTGATATTCGCGACTTTCGGCGATCGGCATTTGCAAATCCCCCATTTTGGCATCCAACTCATCGATTGTGCTTTGCTGCACCGACTTCCACTGTTCTTTAGTTTCCCAGCGAATCAACATCACCACCTCATTTTCCACCGCATCCACCCAAACTTCTTTGCCCAAAAAACCGGGGAAACTTCTTAATCCGGCCGTCCAAACTTCTTCATCTCGCAGAATAAACTGTTCCCATTTTTCCGGAGGTACTTTAAATCTCAGCCACTCAATTACCATATTATTTTAGATTGTATATTTTAGATTTTGTAGGGTGCGTCAGGCACAAAATGATGGGTATGTCGTCTCAGCTTCATTCCTGACGCACCTACAAAACTTCGGGAATAAATCATTAGTGCGTAGCCGCCACATTCCTGACGCACCTACAAAACTTGGTGAATAAATCATTAGTCCGCAGTCGCCACATTCTGACAGTAAAAGCACCCTCAAATAACTCCAGCTTTCAGCTAGGTCAATTAATCGTTACCGATCGCAATTTTAACTATCAACTCAGTTCCCTGTCCCGGACGAGAAACACACTGCAACTCACCGCCATGCTTTTCTACTACCAAATGCTGGGATATTGCCAATCCCAAACCAGTGCTCGTTTCCTGACACTTCGTAGTAAATAAAGGGTCAAAGATGCAGCGGACAACTTCTTCAGTCATGCCAGGGCCGTTGTCGCTAATGGCGATCGCCACTTGGCTCTCCCCGATCGCGGATGTCCGAATCCGAATTTCAGGATATAATATTTCAGATGCCGAGCCTCCCGCAGACAACAAAGACTGATTTTGCATTGTACCATATTTTTCCGGATTTCTGCCCCCTTCTTCCAAAGCATCGATCGCATTTGTCAACAAGTGCATGAACACTTGATTTAACTGTCCCGGATAGCAGCGGACTCGCGGCAAATTCCCGTATTCCTTAACTAGAGAAATTCCCGGGCGTCCCCCTTTAGCTTGCAGGCGATTTTGCAAGATCAGCACAGTGCTGTCCAAACCTTCGTGGATATCCGCAAGCTTCATTTCAGGTTCGTCGGTACGCGAGAACAAGCGGAGCGATCGCACCACATCCCGAATTCTCTCCGAACCGACTTTCATTGAATTTAGCAGTTTTGGTAAGTCTTTTTTGATGAAGTCTAAGTCTAATTCTTCCATCAAATCTTGAATTTCCGGAGCTGGATCGGGATAATATTTTTGGTAAAGGTCGATCGAGCGCAGCAGTTCTTGAATGTAGCCTGTGGCGTGGCTGACATTGCCAGAAATAAAACTAACTGGATTATTAATTTCGTGCGCTATTCCTGCTACCAACTCGCCCAGAGATGACATTTTTTCTGTTTGAATCAGTTGAGTTTGAGTTTGCCGCAAAACTAACAGCGTCTGCTCTAGTTTCGCCGCTTCCTGGCGCAGACGTTCTTCCGATTCTTGCAAAGCCAACAGAGACTGTTTGCTTTCGGTAATGTCCAATCCCACAAATACCGCAGACGTATTTTTTTGATATTTTTGAGCGACAATTAAATAAGTTTTATTTTCTCCTCTGATGTTCGCTATTACTTCTTGAGATGTTTTGTTTTTCGAGCTGGCAAAAAAATCGTATACTAAATCGTTAAATTTGGGACTTGTATCTAAAAAACCTACTTTTTGACCCGTAAATAGTTCCGCAGGCATTTGGTAAGCGCTAGCTAAATGTCGGTTTACTCCCAAGTAGCGCAAATCGGAACTTACCCAAGAAACTAATCCGGGCACGGCATCCAAGACGGCTTGAAGTTGCTCTTTCGCCTCTAAAAGGGCTGATTCTGCTGCGAGGCGAGCCCAAATATCGCGGGCGATCGCACAGCAGTATTCGCGCCCGTCGTATTCTAAATAATTGACTTGAACTTCGACGGGAAAACTGGCGCCGTCTTTGGCTTTGTAACTGGTTTCAAAAGTCAAGTTGCTTTGCTGCTTGAGTTGAACCCAGTATTCCGGCCAATCCGCTGCTGACAACTCGGAATCGATGTCGCTCAGTCTCAGGTTTAGCAGTTCCGATTCCGAGTAGCCTCCCCGATCGCAAGCGGCTTTGTTCGCGTAGCAAATTTGACCGTCTGAGTTAGTAAAAAAAACTGTATCAGCAGCATTGTCGAGGGCAATTTGAGTTAGTTGTAGTTTTGTTTCTAACTGCTTGCTTTTGGCCTCGGGCGTCCATGTATTGTAGCAATTTGTTACAGCTATCTTTTCGGCCAACAAGATCAAACCGCCGATCGCACCACAGCTATTTTTCCACGGCCAAAATACCCATTTGACCGGCGCGCCGACCTCACTTTCGATTTGTCCGGCTACAGATGCGGTCGCTCGCCCTGCCACAAACTCGCTGTATTCCAAAACTCCCGCCAAACAAGCGCGGGCATTTTGCTGCCAATATTCGGGGAGATTCGGGAATAATTCCCAATGACTTCTGCCGAGCGCCTCACAGCCACCGAACCCGCAATCTGTTTCCCAGCGACGGGAAACCGACAGATAGCGCATTTCACAATCTACCATTGCCACGGCGTCAGCGGAGCGCTCCACCAACCGCCGAAATCCCTCTTTACTCTCAGACACGGCGGCCTCTGGGGGTTGGTGGGCGATCGGGATTGTCCCGTCGGCATACCTTCCCAGTCGAATGTTTTGATTAACTGGCTTAGTTTGCACGGTTTGGGATTTCCTCCATAACTGTCTAGTTTGAAAAATTCTATTTCAGACCAAAAATGCTCTTCCCCTGATTCGCTGTTTCGGGTGATACCCTTAGAGGGTCTCACCCATCATTCATATCATTTTTGAGAGGGATGTGTCCATAGGTACTGAATAAATTGTTCCCCAAACTTTGACATTCAGAAGATTTCCTCATAATTATTCAATATTTGACCACGTGCAGCCCGTGCAATTACCCAAATTGCGTGAGACTTTACGTGTTCGCTCAAACAAATTTGTGCGTAAATTCACTGGTAAAATCCACTCTCCCTTTCCGCAACATTGCAGGATCTAATCTTTCAATGGTGTTACAAGTTAGTAAAACTACGAGTTTCTGCTGAAATTGAATGCCTTGTTCGTCCATGACGCTTTGATACAAAGTTCCATCCAGCAAACTCAAAATATGTTCAGTTTTGTTACTACGTTGAGCCGCTGCGGTCGATCGATCTTGAGCCAAATTATCAGCCTCGTTAATAATGATGCAAATCCGCTCCAAATAACTCGGCGGCACAAAATTTTCCACAGCATCATGATCCAAGATAAAAATCACATAACCCAGCGGCACTAAAATCTCCTTTGCTACCGCTTGAGTCCAAGCAGTTTTACCAGTCCCCGGTTCACCGCTAACCAAAACAGCCAACTGATTTTGATCCAGAATTGCCTGCTGAACAGTATCAGTAAAACTTTGAACTTCCGCAGAAAAAGTCCGAATTGGGAACTGACTGTGAACCTGTCCGACGCGGCTTTTGTACCCGCTGAGAATCACCGCTAAATTGTAAGTAGCCTTGCTAACCAACGGCGCAATATCTTGGCAAATCAGAGTGTAGCAGCGTCTTCCCCTGTCGTAGCTGTCAATTTGCAGCCAACAGCCGCATCGCGCCCAATAAGCATAAACAGTACCCAAAACCTCCAAACGTTCCCAGCTAACAAATCGTTCCGGCGGATAAGAAAAATGCCGTTCCATAAAAAACTGGGTAATCGCATCCGGTTTTCCCAGCAAATCCAGAACTTTGAAAACAGTAATTTCTTGGAGTTTGTTGAGAACGTAATCAATGGGAATGCTAGCGCGGCTGACCAATTGCACCACGGGCGTTTCCGTGACTAAAACATCTTTGTAACGGTAATCCGGGTAAACAGGCTGCGGAGTAATGTAATCCCAAAACTCGTCTATTTCGTAGCGAGTATTTTCCGAGAATACATTTAAGATATTTGCCCACCAGGTATATTGATGTCGTCCCATGGCATCGGCAATGTCGCTGGCTGCATCTAAACTTTTTTGAGCTAGTTCTCTGGGGTCGCTAGACGCTAAGTGCAGCAGGTATTCCCAATCAAATTGACGGTATAGAGGTCGCCAGCCTGAGCCGAGCAGCCCTCGATTTTGAGGATTGTTTTGATTAAAATTGTTGTCGCGATCGCCCATGTTGTCCGCACTCATTTTCGGTAACTCCTAGTTACTCTTATTTTCAAAGATTGGCCGCAGATTTGCTACAACTAAACTGGATTTTTTCAACAGAGTTTGAGATTATTTGGCGGCACCATATCTACCAACCAAACTCTGTTATCCGAGCAGTAAAATGTATGGCCGTCCTGTTGCATTGCTGCGGCATCTACAGCCAAGACTGCCGGGATGCCGTGTCTGGCACCTACTTTACGCGCTGTCTGAATGTCCGCCGACAAATGAACGTGATGCCGCGACATTTTCCTAATTCCTTGACTCAGAATAGACTCGACGGCAGTCCTACCTGTTCCGTGATATAAAATATCTGGGGGAACAGCAGGTTCTAACTGCAAGTCAACCTCTACACTGTGTCCTTGGTTGGCACGAATGAGAGTGCCCGTTTCGTCGAAGGAAAAGCGCTGTTTGTCGTTTTGCGCGACTACTTGCTTGAGTTCTGCAAGCTGAAGGGGGAAGTTATTTTTTTGGCAGGCATCGAGGAGTTCGCTAACAGGAACCCAGCCTCCCGGCGCGAGTTGAATGCCGATGCGCGAGGGCGCGTGGCGCAGGTGTTTGCTGAGATATCTGCTGATTTTTCTTAATCGGGTATCATTCATGATTTTACTTAAATTATTGAGTTATTTCGTGGGTAGATCTGGTTTATTTAATCTGTTTGTCCTGCGAGGAGAAGGATTGAGTGGAATAATGCCTGTAAACTCAAGTCTGAAATTATTTGTATTTCTCGTTTATAGCAGAATCTCGATCCCCCTAAATCCCCCTTAAGAAGGGGGACTTTGAGAATGCTCCTGTCCCCCCTTTTTAAGGGGGGTTAGGGGGGATCTAGACTAAGCTAGAAGCGAGATTACTAATTAATTTTAGTCTTAAATTGACACGAATGTGAGCTAACTAATCGTAGGGTGCGTCAGGGGGAAAATTGTTGAGCAAGCAGTCACAATATTCATTCCTGACGCACCCTACAATAGCTTTTGATGATTATTATCAAAAACTCTGCTTTCTACTTTGGGATAACTCCGCCAAAAATAGCAAAATTGAGATGGCGCCAGTGACAAGCTGCGTCTGCAAAACCCGCTGCTGCCAGCCACTTGGTTTGCTCTTCCACAGAGGAAGGAATATCTTCTTTTAGATAGCTGTTAAAACACGCTGCATCGTCTTCTCCATTAGCTTTGATGTACTGCCGCCACAAATGTTCGTATTGCTCTGTCAGCTTTGGGGTAGCACCTGTGACAATATCTCGGATTAGCAAGATTCCCCCGGCATTCATTGAGTGAAAAAGTTTGTGAAATAGCTGTTGTTTCCCGGCGCTGTCTAGGTGGTGGATTGCCAACCCTGAAACTACCAAATCGTAACCGCTGCCGAAATCATATTCTGCGAAATTTCCCTGTTGCAATGTCAGCCGATGTCCGAAATTTGACAAGTTGGTTTGACAAACTTTTAGCATATTTTCCGCCATGTCAAAGGCTGTGATGTTTGCTTGAGGAAATGCTGGCAAAATCATTGCCGACAGTATGCCAGTTCCGGCGCCTAAATCTAGAACTTTGATGTTAGCATGGGTTTCAAAATCTATTAATTGCAATATTATTTCGTGTTGCTCGCGATAGTGCGGAATCAGGCGGGGAATTAAACTATCATAATCAAATGCTCTTTGTTCAAATTGCTGGCGTACATCGTCTAAATTCCTAGATAAATTCACAGAAACGTTTCCTCAATTTTTTAATTGTTGAGTGCGTTAATGCAGTGGGCTGCTCTTGGGTTAAATATCGTATTACATTATATAATACAAAATATTTACACCCCTGTCAAGATGTAGGAGAAAATAATTTAACTGAAGTTGCCGGCGATCGCAAAACGCGGACTAGGCTAGCCAAAACCAGTCAATTATTGGAGAAATGTCAGCCCTTGCACATATATCTGGGATGTGGAGATGCGACAGGTTCAGTTGACAGTTGACAGTTGACAGTTGACAGTTAACCGCTTGAGGGCACTTGGAGGGTCGAGAAGAGGATTGAAACAATCTCTCGATCGTTATTTAATTTTCCCCTCAACGGGGAGGCTTTTGATCCATCTTATTTGGTAATTTTGAGGAAAAAGTTGGGTGTTTGCACCCAGCGGCGGAGCGGGCAGATCTGAGAAAATATGTCTTCAGATTGACAAAGTTTAGTCTCAACTCCCAATAAAATTTCAGGTGACTCCCGTTTTCCCAAATAATGCAACTGTAGGCAGCTATCCCCAACCTCGATAGTCATTATTCATTCCTCATCTAAACTCTCGAATCTCAAATGGTATGACTCTTGAGTGGATGTGCTGTTTGCCGAGCATTCATGAAAATAAAAATATACAAAATATTACACCCGCCGGCGCGGAAAAAAACAGTGATAATTAATCAGGATGCGAGTAGATTAGGTGTCAGCCATCAGGGGAAAATAGAAGCCATGAAAATTCAACAGCGGAGCCAGGATAGGCCCGATCGCCCAGACAAAATTTCTACGACAAAAGAACTAGATTCGTCGTTGCAAGCATCTTTAGATTTTAAAGTAGCGATCGACCGCTCCGCACTGGCGGTGAGAACCGACGCCCGAGGAATTATCAACTACGTCAGCGATCGAGTTTGCTGTATCTCTAATTATTCGCGTACCGAACTGATCGGCTGCCATTTCGGCATCCTCCACTCGGAATATAAGTCTTCGGAATTAATCAAAAATCTGCGGTCAACTGTTGCGAAAAATGAAGTTTGGCAAGGAGAAATCAAGAATAAAGCCAAGAATGGTAGGGATTATTGGGTGTACGCAGCAGTAGTTCCGCTGTTGGACTTCGAGGGAAAATCCTGTCAGTATTTGGCGATCGGATTCGACATCACCGATCGCAAAGCCGTTGAAGCCGCCCAGATCGCAGCCAACCACGCAAAAGACGAATTTTTGGCGATCGCGTCCCACGAGCTGCGATCGCCCCTGAGCGCGATTTTGGGATGGGTACAGCTAGCTCGATCGCGCAAGTTAAACGAAGCGATTATGAACCGCGCTTTGGAAATCATCGAGCGCAACGCCAAATTGCAAAACCGGCAAATAGACAATCTCCTCGATTTGAGTCGGCTGCTGCGGGGGAAAGTCCAACTGAACGTCGGCCGAGTTCACCTCCCGTCTGCGATCGAATCTGCGATCGACACCCTCCGTCCCGCCGCCGAGGCTAAAAAGCTCCGCGTAGAAACACATTTCTACCCCGCTGTCAGCTACATTTTGGCAGATGCAGAACGCTTGCAGCAAATAGTCTGGAACCTCCTCGCCAACGCCATCAAATTCACCCCAGAATCGACACCAGAGCCAGTTGAAGTGCGGATCGAGCCTACAGAGTCGGGCACATTGATTCGGGTCAGCGACAGCGGTTGCGGGATCGACCCCAAATTTCTGCCGCACATCTTTGACTACTTCCGCCCCACAGATAGCTTCCAGGCCAAAGAACAAAACCGGCTCGGGTTGGGACTCTGCATTGTGCGCCAGTTGGTGGAACTGCACGGGGGAACTGTTTGGGCTTCCAGTCCCGGTCTGGGTCAGGGGGCGACTTTTGGCGTGCTGCTACCGATCGCTCACAGCAACAATTCGCGCGATCGCACTCCGGAGATCGCCCGCACCGAAAACCACGCGGAATCGGTTTCCAAACCCCTAGCCGGAAAGCAAGTGCTGGTGGTGGAAAGCAGCGCCGAGATCCGGGAATTTCTCAAAACAGCCCTCGAAGCATTTGGAGCCAAGGTAACAGCGGTGGGTAGCGCCGGCGAAGCCATGGCCGAGTTGGAACAGTCGCGGCCCGACGTGTTGGTGAGCGATATGGATGTGCCGGAAACAGACGGCTGCGATTTGATCCGCCGCGTCAGAGCCATGGAAATGTCCGAGCACAGGGAGCTGCTGCCGGCGGTAGCGCTCACGGGAGGCGTCCGTGAGGAGGATTCGGCATCGGCGCTCTCTGCGGGGTTTCAGAGGCATTTATCGAAGCCGGTGTCCGCGAATCAGTTGGTAAGTGCGATCGTCCAATTGGCTGGACTGACTGGATTTGGCTGCTCAGACGCGGGAAATGTTGGGGCGATCGCCCCGCTGCCGGACTCTAACAGTTGTGACGACAAAAATAATGGCGGACAATTGACGGCTGACAGCCAAGAATTACCGCTGTTGCTGGTAGTAGAAGACAACCATTTTCTGCTGGCTTACCTCCAAACATTATTGAGTCCGTACTATCGAGTCGCCATAGCGATGGACGGGGTTGAAGGTTTAGAAAAAGCCAAAATATTGCAGCCAAATTTGATTTTGAGCGACCAAATCATGCCCAGGCAAAACGGGCTGGATTTGCTCAAGGAGATTCGGAACACACCGGAATTGAGTTCGACTCCGGTAATCTTTTTGACAGCGCGATCGGGCATGGAAGCTCGGATCGAAAGTTTGGATGCCGGTGCTGACGATTATATTTCCAAGCCTTTTGACGAGAGGGAACTGTTGGCGAGGGTCAGAAATTTGCTGAGAACCCACGCAGCCGAACAGCAGTTGACGGCGCTCAACCGTCAATTGCAGCAGCAAAAACGGCAGTTAGAAACAGTGAATCGAGCTTTGCAGTATTTGGCAACTTACGACAGTTTGACTGAGGTAAGAAACCGCCGCTTTTTTAATGATTATCTCGATACGGAATGGCGGCGTTTGGCGAGGGAAGAAGCGCCGCTGTCTTTGATTATGTGCGATATCGATTATTTCAAACTTTATAACGATACTTACGGCCACCAAGCCGGGGATGAGTGTTTGCGACAAGTGGCGCAGGTTCTCCAGTGTTCGGTAAAGCGATCGGCTGATTTAGTTGCGCGTTACGGTGGAGAAGAATTTGCCGTAGTTTTGCCGAATACGGATATCGAAGGTGCGGCTTGCGTTGCTGAAACGATCGCGCAACAGGTACGGGGTTTGCAGATACTTCACGCGAAGTCTGCTGTCAGCGAATATGTCACACTGAGTTTGGGTGTGGCTTGCTGCATTCCGGCGCCGATGTCGCAGCCGGGGACGTTAATTGCGATCGCCGATGAGTCGCTGTATCGGGCGAAAGAGGCTGGGCGCGATCGGGTTTCGGTTGCCGCCTTTGAAGCATAATAGTCAACAGTCATTTGTCAATAGTCATTTGTCAATCGCAATTATATTGTAGTGCGAGGGTCTCGATCGCGATCGGCAATTACGATGAGGATTCGCTCGCACTAGACTCCGAAAAATATTATTCCCATACCAGCAGAAACGATACGCTTGCAGTTTGACAAAAACTTCTGATTTTCGGAACAAATTAAAAATAATATTGCTATGTCAGAACCACAGCCAAATCCCGCAGAATTCAGCAGCTTTGCCGATTGGTGCTTGCACAAAAAAAGTCTTTCGCCAGAGGCTATGCATACTGTTGAAATTTTGTTAAATGAAGCTTACACTTCTAAGTCTCAGGAGGCAAATGAAATACTTTTAGAGACTACGGATCTGGACTTATCTAACAATAAAATATCAGATCTAACTGCCATAAAATATTTGACTAATTTGATTTGGCTAAATTTATCTGGCAATCAAGTGTCAGATTTAACTCCCCTGCAATCTCTGACTAATTTGATTTATCTTAATTTATCTGACAATCAAATATCCGACCTAACTCCCCTGCAATCTTTGACTAAATTAGATACTCTGTATCTGGGCAATAATTTAATATCAGATATAACTCCTTTGCAATCCTTAACTAATTTAATCTATTTGGGGATAGCCGACAATCAAATATCAAATTTAATCCCTCTAAATTATCTGAATACTTTGGAAAATTTGGAGTTTAACTTAACATCAGAACAAACGGCTATTTTTAGAGAATATGCTCAAAAGTGGGCAGTTATCGTTAACTCCACCCATAGCCTCGATCGCTCTCCGGCCGCAGCCGCCGTCAAAGCTGCTTATATTACCGTAGGTTTAGAAGTTCCTGAAATAATTTTTTGCAGCAGCCCTCACTCCGCGATAACAAAATTAAAAAGCCTAAAAATTCCTTTGTTAAGTCAACATGAGTTAATGGAACGATTTTATGGAAAAATCCAAAATGTTGTTTGCCTCTTGAATTTTATAGAATTTACTAGAGAGACAGGTTTAGGAATAAACCCAACAGAAAATGATATCTTTCCAATTGCTAGATGGGAAAGTCATTTATTGCCTGAATTTTTCTGGGATGTAGATTATGATGAATACTCAACTGATATCGTTGTTAATAGGGCATCTGTTGCTGAAGATATGTGCGCGGCTGAATTCTTGATCGCTGAATTCAGCATGGTTTTTAGTGAGGAGATACAAAAAGCTTTGGAATCATTTAAACAGCTTTTAGCAGAATGTGGCTGGATTATTCCATTTCAGAAAGTTTGCTATGTGTGCGATCGCCCAACCAAACTCTCCCTCGACAGCGAGTACCGCCTGCACGCAGAAGCCGAAAGCGCGATCGAATTTAGCGACGGTTACAAACTCTATTCCTACCACGGCGTAACTTTGCCCGAAAAATACGGACAAGTTCACCCCAGTCAATGGGAAGCTACCTGGATTTTAGCAGAAGACAATGCTGAATTAAGGCGAGTCTTAATTCAGGGAATTGGCTACGCCCGAATTTGCCAAGAATTGCAAGCAACAGATTTAGATACTTGGCAAGAATACACGCTGCTAAGAATTGATGTTGATATTGATGGCTTCAATCCACAGGAAAAAGAGCCAATTTATCTGTTAAAAATGACTTGTCCGAGCACCGGATTCATTCACGCTTTGCGGGTTCCGCCTGATATGCAATCTGCAAGGGAAGCGATTCGCTGGGTAAATTGGGATGTCGATTATGAGGAGTTTTCGGTGCAAACTTGAAGTTTGGGGCGATAATAGTCACCAGTTTAAACCGCGATTCAAATTAACCGTAATTCCTGTAGGGGCCCGTGAGCCAACAACCTCCAACTCCCACCGACAATCTACATAAACCCGCCCCCACCCAGCCGACTTTCTCGAAACTGGCATCAATTATAGCATTTCTGTTTCCGTCGATCGCACTTTCACCCTCGAACCAAACCCCTGTCACTGTACCAAACAGTTATGGAATATGGTTTCTAGATCCCCTTGACGCTCCTGTATTACCAATGTAGTATAAAATGGTGGTAGAAAAGCCCGATCGACAATACCAATCTCGGACGCACCAACAGGCCTAGAAACCGGGTTTTTATCGAGATTAAAGGCTCGAATCGAGTATTTTCTCCAAAAACCCGGTTTCTGACTGCCCGTGCATCCCAGACAAACCAGCAAACAAAAATTAGAAAAAACCTATGCAACCGATCCGACAAGGCGACGTAATTCTCACCCCGGTACAGCAAATCGCAGGAGACAAAAAACCTCACCTCACCCTCGCCGAAGGTGAAGTCACGGGACATTCTCACCGCATCATTGAGGGACAAGCTGAACTTTACGAAAAAGACGGTACTCTGTACTTGCGAGTGCTTTCGCCCACAGCTTTATTGAGTCACGAAGAGCACCGCGCGATCGCCATTCCTGAAGGTAATTGGATGGTGCGAATTCAGCGGGAATACGAGCCACAAGGTTGGCGGTATGTCTCAGACTAAGGTTAAAAAACTTACGCCAGCACAAGAAACTCAGATTCCAGTTTATCGCGAAAAGTGGAGGGCGAGATCGCTTTCCACAGGCCCGATCGCTCGATCGCACGCTGCGGAAACCATTAAACTAGCTTACAGGGCGATCGGCTTCCCAGCACCAGAAATCATTTTTGTCGATCGTCCTTACCAAGCTGCGAATATCATCGCCAGCCACGCAGACAAACCGAGAAGTCACCTCCGCAGCCAATTAGAAAGCAAACTGCGCTGCGAACTCGAAAAACAACTGCTAAGTTGTCTGCGCGGACAACTAGAAAGCCAGCTAAAACGTCAGCTACAAAATCAACTCGAAAATGAACTTTACACCCAACTGCAAAGCCAACTGTGGAGTCCCCTGCGCGAGCATTTAGCGATGGAAATAGCGAGCAAATTACCGAACGATTTGAGCGGACAGCGGGCGCGATATTTGCAGTACGCCCATCTCAACAAACAACTAGATAATTGCATTCAACCAGAGTTATGGGCTGGTAGCGGCAGTTTGTTAGATTTTTGCATTTCCGTGTTGAATTGCACCCACTCCTACGGCAATATCTGGACAATCTTTCAATCCCTTGTTAAGACTTGCGGCTGGATTTTTCCCTATGACAAAGTTTGTGTTGTGTGCGAAAAGCCGATCGTACTTTCCGCAGACAGCAACCACCGCCTCCACGCAGAAGCAGCACCAGCCGTACAATTTGCCGACGGTTTTGCAATTTACGCCTATCACGGCGTGATTTTACCCGAATGGTACGGCCGCCTGCACCCCCACGAGTGGCAGTCTAAATGGATACTCAAGGAACACAACGCAGAGGTTCGGCGGGCGTTAATTCAGGGCATCGGGTGCGATCGTATTTGTCAAGAACTAGCAGCCACAGAATTAGACACTTGGCAGGAATATACCCTATTAAAAATGGATTTTGAGGACGATTTCGATACCGCTGGGAACCCATTACCAGTTGTTTTGTTAAAAATGACCTGTCCGAGCACAGGATTCATTCATGCGCTGCGAGTGCCTCCTGATGTGCGATCGGCTAAAGAAGCAATTCGCTGGGTAAATTGGGGAATAGAGCCTGACGAATTTTCTGTGCAAACTTAAAACTCCCCAACCCTGTTTAACAAGTACAGTCCTCGACTCACCAAGATCCAAGAAACCGGGTTTTTTCGTTAATCTGCCGGCTGCATCGAATAATCTTCGTAAAAAACCCGGTTTCTGGCCACCCGTGCGTAAGTCCTAGTCTGATATTCTCCTAATTTACAACAATTTTATGTCAGAACAACAACCAAAACCATCGATAACTTTCAACAGCTTTGCAGACTGGTGCTTGCACAAAGATAGCCTTTGTGAAGCAGCCAAACATACAGTTGAGGAACTGTTAAAGTGGGCGGGCACTTCTGACATTAATGAAGCGAACCAGATACTATCAAGTAAGAATAAACTAGACCTGCATGGCAATAAAATATCAGACCTCGCACCCCTGCAATCTTTGACTCATTTAGTTTATCTGGATCTGCATGGCAATAAAATATCAGACCTCACACCGCTGCAATCTCTGACTAATTTGACTTCGCTGTCTCTAAACCACAATCAAATATCAGACCTTACATCCCTGCAATCTCTCACGAATTTGACTTCTCTGACTCTGTACAACAATAAAATATCAGACCTCACACCGCTGCAATCTCTGACTAATTTGACTTCGCTGTCTCTAGACCACAATCAAATATCAGACCTCACATCCCTGCAATCTTTGACTAATTTGACTTCTCTGACTCTGGGCGAAAATAAAATATCAGACCTCACACCCCTGCAATCTTTGACTAATTTGATTTTGCTGTTTCTGAACCGCAATAAAATATCAAGCCTCACACCACTACAATCTCTCACGAGTTTGACTTCTCTGACTCTCGGCCACAATCAAATATCGGACATCACACCCCTACAATCTTTGACTAATTTGACTTTTCTGTCTTTGGGGCGCAATCAAATATCAGACATCACGCACTTGCAATCTCTGACTAATTTGACTCGTCTTAATCTGGGCCAAAATCAAATATCAGACATCACAGACTTGCAATCTCTGACTAATTTGACCGATCTGGTTCTCGATAGCGATCAAATATCAGACATCACGCACTTGCAATCTCTGACTACTTTGACTCGTCTTAATCTGGGCGAAAATCAAATATCAAACATCACATTCCTGCAATTTCTGACTAATTTGACCGATCTGGAACTGCGCGAAAATCAAATATCAGATATAACATCCCTGAAATATCTGACTAATTTGACTTATCTGAATTTGGCAAACAATCCAATATCAGATATCGCACAGCTACAATATCTCACTCGTTTGAAGGATTTGACTTTAAACCTTACATCCCAACACCAAGCTATCATCGAAATTTGCCGTCAAAAGTGGGGAATTCTCGCCAACTCTACCGAACCAATAAAGCACTCCAAAGCCTCAAATGCCCTTAAAACAGTCTGCGATTGTCTGGATTTAAAAACCCCAGAAATAACTTTTTGCAGTAGCCCGCATGAAGCGTACTTGCGATTAGAAAGGTCTAAACAAAAAGATAATGAGTTTAAAATACAACTCGATCGACGGCTCGATTCTGCTTGTTTTCCATTTACATTAATAACAGAATTATGGTTGGGACTTTCACGATCGCTCGAATGGGAAAGACAGCTAGAACAACAATTGAAATCGATATTCCCCGACTTGTGGCGCGACTATCGGAGATACTCAACAATGTCGATCGTTACTCCAAAATACTTGGCTGAAGATCTAGCTATGGCTGAATTCTGTGTTTCTGCTTTGGGCATGATTCTTAAACCAGAGTCAGAAAAATTTTTTGAATCTCTAAAGCAGCTTTTAGTAGAATGCGGCTGGATTTTTGCGTTTGAGAATGTCTGCTATGTGTGCTCGCGCCCCATCAAACTTTCCCTCGATCGCGAATACCGCCTCCATGCAGAAGGGGAAAGCGCGATCGAATTTGCCGACGGCTACAAAATCTATTCATATCACGGTGTAACATTACCTGAAAAATACGGACAAATTCACCCCAAAATTTGGGAAGCAAAATGGCTTTTAGAGGAAGAAAATGCTGAACTCAGGCGAGTATTAATTCAAGGTATTAGTTATGCTAGAATTTGCTCCGAATTGCAAGCAACCGAATTAGATTCGTGGCAAGAATACACTTTACTACAAATCGAAAATGCTGATGTTGAGCCGATTCATCTGTTAAAAATGACTTGTCCGAGCACGGGATTCATTCATGCGTTGCGAGTGCCGCCGGATCTGACATCCGCCCGCGAGGCAATTCGCTGGGTAAATTGGGACATTGACTCAGACGAATTTTCCGTGCAAACTTGAAAGCAAGCAGCAGCAATATAATTTCCGATTGTTAGTTCATGAGGATGATTTTAGGAGTTCTGATTTATGGTAGTTGCAGCCAAGTTAACGATTTCTATTGCAGAGTTTTTGCAGTTGCCAGAAACTAAACCGGCAAGCGAGTACATCGACGGTCAAATTTCTCAAAAACCCATGCCGCAAGGAAAACATAGCAAACTTCAAGATGAGTTATTGTCCGGGATTAATCGGGTGGGAAAACCTGGCAAACTAGCTCATGCTTTTCCCGAGTTGCGCTGTACGTTTGGGGGTCGATCGATCGTTCCCGATATTGCTGTTTTTGAATGGTCGAGAATTCCTCTTGATGAAGATGGAGAAATTGCCAACCGTATTGAAGTTGCACCGGATTGGATAATAGAAATTCTGTCACCAGACCAATCTCCGAATCAGGTAATTAAGAAAATTGTTTTTTCGATTAATCACGGCACTAAATTGGGTTGGTTTGCAGATCCGGGCGATAAATCAGTAATAGTTTTTCAGCCGAATCAACTGCCTGAATTTAAATCAGATACCGATATTTTACCTGTTCTCAGCGTATTGGGTGATTGGCAGTTATCCGCAGCCGAGTTGTTTAGTTGGTTGAAGATTAATTGATTTAATAAGCCTCGCGCCGGACACGGCAGTGCCGTTTCCCTACTCGATTATGTTGTTAAAAGCAGAACTCCACGCCGGACGCGGCAGTGCCGTTTCCCTACCCGATTATGTTGTTAAAAGCAGAACCCTACGCCGGACACGGCAGTGCCGTTTCCCTACCCGATTATGTTGTTAAAAGCAGAACCCCACGCCGGACGCGGCAGTGCCGTTTCCCTACCCGATTATGTTGTTAAAAGCAGAACCCTACGCCGGACACGGCACTGCCGTTTCCCTACCCGATTATGTTGTTAAAAGCAGAACCCCACGCCGGACATGGCAGTGCCGTTTCCCTACAGAAACTGCTATCTTGGCAAAAATCTTAATCCATAAAACTCTAATCAATATTCGCCCTGTGCCAGTTAAAATGGTGGAATGCCCAAACCATCAATTTAGCAAAAACTGTTAATAACATAAGAAAGAAGCCCACCTTCAGTCAAAGGTGAGCTAAATTCATGCCAGCTTACCGAAAGCTAGGCAATCGGGTCTCTAAGCCGATTGACGTAAAAGTTGAGAAAAAGATCCAAATCTTCCGGAAAAACTTATCCCCAACAATTAAGCTTCAGTTTACCCAAGCAGATCGGGAAAATTTCGCACACAGCGATGTTCCCCTGAAAGTGGGGAAATGCTGGGGCTTTATTTTGGCCAGCAATCCCCAATCTCAAAGGGTTTAAGCATCGTGATCGTGAGCGAAGCGGCGGAAGAGGAAGTCTAGGGCGTAGTTCCGCAAGTTGTAATATTCGGGATCTTCCATCATTTGTACCCGATCGCGCGGACGAGGAAAAGGAATCTCCAGAACCTCGCCAATCGTTGCTGACGGGCCGTTGGTCATCATCACGAGTCGATCGGCCAAAAACAGCGCTTCGTCAATATCGTGAGTAATCATCAACACCGTACAGCGGTGATCGTTCCAGATTTTCAGCAACTCTTCCTGCAATTCTTCCTTGGTAATTGCGTCCAAAGCACCGAAAGGTTCGTCTAAAATCAGCACCTTGGGGCGAATTGCTAAGGCGCGGGCGATGGACACCCGCTGCTTCATCCCCCCAGAAATTTGCGGAGGTCTTTTCTCAGAAGCTTCTGTCAGTCCCACCATCGCCAAATGCTCTTTGACGATCTCATTTTTCTCGGCCTGCGACTTCTCAGGAAATACAGCGTTAACGGCAATATAAACATTCTCAAACACCGTGCGCCAAGGCAGCAAAGCGTAACCCTGAAACACTACCATGCGATCGGGGCCCGGCTTCACAATCCGCTGCCCGTTAATCGACACTGTGCCGTCGCTGGGATGGCTAAAACCGGACACCATATTTAATAGTGTGGACTTCCCACAGCCCGAGTGTCCGATCAGAGTAATAAACTCTCCCTCAGCTACGGTCAAGTTAACGTTTTCTAATGCCCTGTAACCGTTTGGATAGACTTTATAAACATTGTCCATCACCAAAAAAGGCTGGCGGCGATCTTTCTTAGACTTGATTTGGGTTTTGGTGCTTGTCTGGTTGACAGAAGTATTAATCATGGGTTTAGGAAATTGTTAGTGGGTGATTAGCGATAGCAAATAATCGAGTTTTGAATGGTTAGTTTGTCGCCAGTGCTAAAGAGTAGACTTGAATTGCATAAATCTTTGATTGATAGATTAACCGCATATCTAGCAACCGATGAAAGTAGATTAGGACAAATTGTAGCGATCGTACATTTTTATTTGTGGTGGGGTTCGCGTCACAAATAAATATCCCAAAATCCTGTAGGGGCGGGTTCACCAACTATCTATGAAACCCACAAACAATCTCATAAACCCGCCCCATCCACGCCATTATTTACATCAACATTTTACCAATAAATTCACCGTACATTTTTATTGTTGGTGGGTGGGGGCGGGTTTATGAGCTCATTTATTTTTACCATAAATTGTTGGCGAACCCGCCCCTACCAATTGGGTCTATCGTAATATCATAACTACCTTTCCGGTTGCTATGTAAGGCAGATGCAACACAAATTAACGCAGATGCATTTCAAGAAGAGCGATCGAATGAATGCAATTGCTCGTCTAGTTTTTTGTAGGTGGGATTTAGGGACTCAACCCAACCTACAAATTACTTTTTTCTACCTCAAAACTGGCCACTCAAAATAACACACTTCCTAAGCAGCTCTGCGACGCGCATCCAGTACCACTTCAGCCATCGTGAAATCGCGTTTAATCGCCAGATTGTTGAGATAGCCGATCGGATCTTCAGCATTAAACACCGAGCCGTCAAACAAACGCAGAGAACCCCGATTGTAAGTAATGTCAGACATCCCCAACTCTCGCGCCGCCGTGCTGAAAGCGCCAACTCGTACCACCCGCTCCAGAATTTCCACCCAGTTGCGGGGGAACACAGTATCGCCCCAACGCGCCATCTGCACCATGTGCCATAGTTGTTCGGTGCGACTTGGGCGGTTCACCCCGTCTCCGGAAAACAAGTGGTGGGCGTATTCCCGCATTGGAGAATCCAGGTTGCAAACAGTAGTGCTGGGATCGCCGAGTTGGATGAAACTCTTATCAGTAGCGACGTATTCCCGTCCCGCGACAATCTCCGCAACCTCTTGGGAGTGGCTCGGATCGGCGCAATAGTGGGAAGCTTCCAGCAAAGCTTTGACTAGAGCAATGTGAGTGTTGGGATAAGCATTCGCCCACTCTTCCCGAACTCCGAGAATTTTTGCAGGGTGTCCGGGCCACAGTTCCAAATCCGTCGCCACGGTAAAGCCGACTCCTTCCATCGAGGCCCGCAAGTTCCAAGGTTCCCCAACGCAGAACCCGTCAATCGTGCCGCCTTGCAAGTCCACGATCATCTGGGCCGGAGGGAGGTTTTTGAGCAACACATCGCGATCGGGGTCAATGCCGCCGGAAGCTAGCCAGTAGCGCAGCAGCAGGTTGTGCATCGATGAAGGGTGAACGATGCCCATGCGGTGGGTTTGCGCGGGGGTTCTGCGCAGCATTTCTTTGAAATCTGCCAGAGTGTAAATCCCTTGGTCGTAAAAGCGCCGAGCTAGGGTAATTCCGTTGCCGTTGCGGCTCATGGTGAGGGCTGTAACGGTCGGTATCGGTTGCTCTTGGTGGCCTCCCAAGCTCAACCACATCGCCATCCCAGAGGGCATTTGCGCTGCGTCTAAGTAACCTGCGGCGATGCCGTCTACGATGCCGCGCCAGCTTGTTTCCCGCACGAGGTGGACTTCATCGAGTCCGTGTTTGGCAAATAAGCCTTTTTCTTTGGCGATCGCTAGGGGAGCGCAGGCTGCTAGGGGGATAAAGCCGAGTTCCAGGTTGACTTTTTCTAGGCCGTGGCGGGCGATCGCCGGTACTTTCCGCGCCCGCAGTTTTTTGACTCGTTTCTGCTGGTTGAGGAAGTAAATCATTTCGCTGCGCAGGGCGTAGTAGCTGGGGTGCGATACTACATCCATGCGTATGCGCGGGCGGGGGATGTCTACTTCGAGGATGCCGCCAATCTTCGATTCTGGGCCGTTGGTGAGCATGACGATGCGATCGCTCAGCAGCACCGCTTCATCCACATCGTGCGTTACCATCAGGGCGCTGATTTGGTACTCTTGGCAGATTTCCATCAACTTTTCTTGCAAGTTGCCGCGAGTCAAAGCGTCTAGGGCGCCGAAGGGTTCGTCTAAGAGTAACAGTTTGGGGCGCAGGGCCAAAGCACGGGCGATCGCCACGCGCTGTTTTTGTCCGCCGGAGAGGAGTGCCGGTTGCTTCTCGGCGTGGGGCGTCAAGCCCACCATGTCGATGTGTTTTTGGATGATGTCGAGGCGTTCGGCTTTACCTAAGCCGCTCATTACTGAGTCTACGGCGAGGGTAATATTTTCTCTGACAGTCCGCCAAGGTAGCAGCGAATAGTTTTGGAATACTACCATGCGATCGGGCCCGGGCTGGGTGATTCTTTGTCCGTCGATCGTCACCAATCCTTCTGTGGGCAAATCCAAACCTGCCACCATATTTAGGAGCGTAGATTTGCCGCACCCCGAGTGTCCGACTAAGGAGATGAATTCTCCTTTTTCAATTTCTAAGTCGATGCCTTTGAGGGCTATGTATGTGCCGCCGTCTGATAAATTAAATGTTTTTCCGACTTGATCTACCGCAATCAAAACTGACATGGTTTTCTTGCCTTTTTTGTAGGTTTGTCCTTGATTTTTTGATTAATGATTCTTGACTGTTGACTCTTAGCTGTTATCTTAGTGCCGATCGCTCAACTGCCATAATAATATTGGTTCTATCGTTCGGACTTCAGTCTTCTTTAAAGACTGAGGAACCGTTTTTCGATAGCGAGGAATTCAGTTCTCTTACAAAGGTTAAGGACTGAAGTCATGACTGCGAACCAAATTGCAGTTATTTTACCGGACTTGATCTTAGCTTTTAGCTAACAACTGACAACTGCCAACTGACAACTGACAACTGACAACTAACAACTGACAACTGCCAACTGCCAACTGACAACTGACAACTGTCAACTGACAACTGTCAACTGACAACTGTTAGTTATTTGCCTTGAGAGGGAGCAATCTTTTGCTGCAACCACGCCATCAGGCGATCGAGCATCAAACCAACCGCCCCAATGTAGAACACCGCTAATAGAATTTCACTGATGTAGTTTTGCTGGTAAGCATTCCAAATAAAGAAGCCAATACCTGTAATCCCCGACATCACGATTTCTGCTGCAATAATCGCCAGCCAAGCCAAACCGATCGCAATTCTCAATCCGGTGAAGATATAAGGAAGCGCCGACGGAAACAAGATATTGATGTAATATTCCTTCTGAGTCAGTTGCAGCACTTTCGCTACGTTATTGTAATCGTCGGGAATTTGACGGACACCTTCAGCCGTGTTGATCAAAATCGGCCAAACTGAGGTAATAAAAATCACGAACAAAGCAGCAGGTTCGTTTTGTTGCAATGCAGCTAGGGCGATGGGAACCCAAGCCAGAGGCGCCACCATCCGCAAGAACTGGAAAATCGGGTCTAAAGCCTTGTTTAAAAAGGGATTCGTACCTACCAGAACCCCGACGCTAATGCCCACAGCGGCCGCGAGAGTGTAGCCTTTTGCCACCCGCTCCAAACTAGCCAAAGTCTGCCAAAATAAGCCGACTCCGTAGGTTTTGGAGTTCATGAAAGGATACATCAACAAAATCCGCGTCCGTTCATCCGTCCAAACGCTAGTCGGAGGTGGCAACTTGATGATTCCAGTACCCGAGAGGAATTGCCAAACGAACAGAAATCCCAAAAGTCCTAAAATTGGCGGCAATATATTGGCGGAATTCTTCTTCCAAAACTCGCCAAGGACTCCTTGGACATCGACTCCGCCTCTCCGATTTGTGCTGACAGCCATGTTGCTAATCTCCTGTGTTTATGCTGTTTTTTTTCGACACTAATACCATTTTTACAAAGTTTTGGCATAGGTGCGTCGCTGTGAGATTGTCGATCTTTAATTAGGGATTTTTTATGGATCCGCACCCTACGACTAATCTCCGATGTTTCTGCTGTTTCTTTTGAGACTAAGTTATGGGAAGCTTCTACCCATCACACTTTTTTAATTGCCATACTCTTAAGGTAATCTTCTGGCTTGTCCGGGTGAAATTCTTTGCCATCAAAGAACTTCTCTACGCCGCGAGACGTATTTTTGGGAATGTCAGCATCAGCAACTCCGGCTAATTTAGCCGCTGCTTTCCACAAGTCTTCGCGGTTGACTTTGCCGATAATTGCCTTAGAATCTGCCAAGGTTTTTGTGGGCAAGAAACCCCAGCGCACACTTTCGGTTAAGAACCACAAATCGTGGCTCTTGTAAGGATAGGAAACGTTACCGACTCCATCATTCCAGTAGAGCGTACTCATTTTGAAGTCGTTAATTTCTGGTTTGCCGTCGCCCATGACATACTTGCCTTCGTAAGGAGGAAGCAAAACTTCCTGCTTTACGTCAAAGAAGTTTTTGCCAGATACAATGGACACCAATTCGGCGCGATTTTCTGGTTTGTCGCACCACTGCTGTGCTTCAATTATTCCTGCTAACAGGGCTTCGGTAGCTTTCGGGTGTTTGTCTACCCAGTCGCCGCGAATTGCGAGGTATTCTTCTGGATGTCCTTTCCAGATTTCGGCAGTTAGGGCGGACAAGAAGCCAATTTTTTCTTTGACAATCCGTAGGGGCCACGGGTCACCTGTACTGAAACCGTCCATGCTGCCGGTTTTCATGTTGGCCACGGTTTGGGCGGCTGGTACTGTTAGCAACTCGACATCTACGTCGGGATTGATGCCGTTAGCTGCTAGCCAGTAGCGAATCCACAAATCTTGATTGGCTTTGGGAAATGTGTAGGCTGCTTTAAAGGGCGTGCCTGCTTTCTTGAGTCCGAGGATGTAGTCTTGGGCGGATTTTTCTAGTTTGAGTCCGAGGCCTTTACCTTCATGTTTGGCTGCGATCGCAATTCCATTTCCCTGAGTGTTTAGCTGTAACAGCACGTACATCGGGATTTGGGTGCTGTTTTTGGTGATCAGGCCTTGGCTAATCAAGTAGGGCATCGGCATTTGCCACTGGCCGCCGTCAATGCCGCCACCAGCGGAGCCGATTTCTACGTTGTCTCTTGCCGAACCCCAGTTGGCTTGTTTGGCAATTGTCACCTCGGTCATGCCATATTTGGCAAAGAAGCCTTTTTCTTGGGCAATAATTAAAGGTGCTGATTCGACGATCGGGATATATCCCAATGTAATCTTCGTGCTTTCGATGCCTTCTACTCTTTTCTCGTTGGCCACAGCAACTGCTGATGTGGCAGCAGGGACTGCGCCGCCGGCACCTGAACCACCGCCAGCACTAGCACTCGGTTCGGGGGGATTTCCCAAACAGCCTTTGAGCAGTATGGAACTGACGGCAGATGCACCTGCTGTCACGATAAATTTGCGCCGCGAAAAATTTTCTGAAAATTTTGTCATAGCCTAGCCTCGCTCCAATACATAATCTTCTGTAACGACATCACTGAAGTTTATCAAAGCACTTTTTTGTTGTTCGCTAATTGGCCTTTAGCAAACTATTTTTAGCGCAGGGAAAGCAGGAGGGATCAAAAGATTTATTGCTAGCATAAGTCTTTCAACTATCCCTGCTGATTTTACACTTTTGATTAACTTGATATTGCGATCGGCCAAGTTGCGTTAACTCGCCAACAGCGAGCTCCACGTTTTCCAGGCTTGATTATTCAGTTTACCGTACTGTAGCTGTAATTATAAAACAAATATTAAATTTAAATGATAAGTATATGTTGTAGGATGTTGCGTTTTATTAAGTAGTCCTTGGTATTGGTGGTTTGTTTGACCCGAGCGGGAATATTTCACAAAAAGCTTACACTGCAAGCTTTTGGGCAGTTTCCCCCTGCCGGCATTCTCATTGTTGTCAATGAGTTTGCAAATCTCATACTTTTGGTATATTGACCATATTTCAAAAATATTATATAAGCGGTTGAGGTGCTGCCGATCGAGCGATCGCCCGTGAATGCGGGGCTTATATGAGAAAAAAATCAAGTTTTGAATGTTTTGCTGAGAGACAGGCTCCCAGCAAAACACTCAAAACTCATAATGGTCAAGTATTCCATTGTCGGTAAGTAGAAGTCCGATGGAAGTCGTCAAGCGTTAAGTCGTCAAGCGTGAAGTCGAAAGAACAACCATAATCAGATTGGTTCGAGCGTTCCGAATGCGAGTCCTTGAT
>NZ_JAUBUN010000017.1:0-105768 GCF_036702665.1 Microcoleus sp. Aus8_D2 | reverse complement strand
GGATGCGGACGCTCAGTCCTCAGGAGCGAACCTTTTTTGTTCGAGCGTTCCGAATGCGAGTCCTTGATGGATGCGGACGCTCAGTCCTCAGGAGCGAACCTTTTTTGTTCGAGCGTTCCGAATGCGAGTCCTTGATGGATGCGGATGCTCAGTCCTCAGGAGCGAACCTTTTTTTGTTCGAGCGTTCCGAATGCGAGTCCTTGATGGATGCGGACGCTCAGTCCTCAGGAGCGAACCTTTTTTGAATGCGGAATCCAGTTAGTTGGGGGGATCGAAGCGGTTGACAGACAGCGCAACGCCAATCATCGGTAGCGCGACGCCGAAGCAAATGAGCCACTGATCTAGGTTCATGGGAGCTGTCTCGAAGATGCGATTGATAAACGGAGAATTAGCAAAGATAATCTGCAAAATTACAGCTACGACAATTCCGACACCGAGGGCGGGAGCTCCGCTAACTTTTTCCTGAGAACCGCTAAATTTAGCCATCAAAGAAGGCAACAATTGGCTGAGACTCAGCAGGTAAAAAATTCTGCCCATTACTAAAGCTTGAATCGCCATTGTTCGGGCTAGCGGCAAAGTTCCCCAATCGGCTTGACGCACCCATTCAAACATTCCGAAAATTATCGTCCAATTGTACAGAGAAATAGCTAAGATCCGCTTGATCCGATTTTCTGTGAGGAAAGGTTCGTTGACTGGGCGCGGCTGCTGTTTCATCACTCCGGGAGACTTGGGCTCGAAAGCGAGGGGCACAGTCATGGTGATCGAGTTGAGCATATTCAGCCAGAGGATTTGTAGCGACAAAATCGGCAATTCTCGCCCGAGTAGGGTGCTGAGCAAGATTGTCATTGATTCTCCGCCGTTGACTGGGAGAATGAAGCTGATGGATTTAAGTAGGTTTTTGTAGACCGATCGCCCTTCTTCTACCGCAGACTCGATCGACGCAAAGTTATCATCGGTCAAAATCATGTCGGCGGCTTCCTTAGAAACCTCTGTACCGCTACCCATTGCGATGCCGATATCCGCTTGTTTCAGGGCGGGGGCGTCGTTAACGCCGTCTCCTGTCATGGCGACAATTTCGCCTTTTTGCTGCAAAGCTTCTACGAGGCGCAGTTTTTGTTCTGGGGCGACGCGAGCAAAAACTGAGCCGGCTTCTACGGCTTCGGCTAGTGTGTTTTTGTCCATTTCGGCGAGCTGGGCGCCGGTGTAGGCTACGAGTTCTCTATTGTGTTTGGTTTTGCGGAATCCCATCCGGCGGGCGATCGCCCTAGCGGTAGCGATGTGGTCGCCGGTAATCATTTTAACTTGGATGCCGGCGGTTTGGCAGGCTTGGACGGCGGCGATCGCAGAGGCGCGCGGCGGATCGATCATTCCTTGGAGTCCTAGGAAAATTAGCCCTGATTCTATGTCTGAGTGAGCAACGGAGTTCTGTTCGTCGGGAACGACTTTTTTAGCCAAAGCTAGGACGCGCAAGCCTCGATCGGCCATTGCATCGACTTGGTGGTGAATTTGTTCGCGATCGACTGCTGTCGGATTTCCTTCTGTGTCGAGACTGGAACCGCAGCGCATCAGAATTGATTCGACGGAACCTTTGACATATAAAATTTTGTGGCTTGTCGGAGTTCGGTGCAGTGTCGCCATGTATTGAAACTGAGATTCAAAGGGAATTGAATCGAGGCGCGGCATTGACTTGGACAAGACTTGCTGGGTTAGTTCTGCTTTTTTGGCGACAGCAATTAAAGCTCCTTCTGTCGGATCGCCGACGACAATCCAATCATTATCTTTGAATTCCAGTTGAGAGTCGTTACAAATCATTCCGGCTTGCAAACATTCTTGCAAAGTTGGAGATTGACTGACACTAATTGGGAGTTGGTTGAGTTGAATTTCACCTTCGGGGCTGTATCCCGTACCTGTAACTGAGTAGGATTTGCCGCCAGAATAGATTTCTTGCACCGTCATCTGATTTTCTGTCAAAGTTCCGGTTTTGTCGGAACAGATGACTGTGGCGCCGCCGAGGGTTTCTACGGCGGGGAGTTTGCGGACGATCGCGTGTTTGGCCGCCATTCGGGAAACACCGACGGCTAGGGTGACGGTGATGACGGCGGGGAGGCCTTCGGGAATGGCGCCGACGATGAGGGCGACGGCGGGTTCGACTGCTTCTTTAAAGGCTGAAACTCCGGCTGGGACTGGTCGTCCTAAACGCACTGCAAAGGTCAATGTTGCCATTGCTAGGACGAATAAGAGCCAATTTTGACTGAATTGGTTAAATTTGCGGGTGAGGGGTGTGGTGAGGTCGATGTGGCGATCGAGTAATTGGGAAATTTTGCCGGTTTCGGTGTTGTTGGCGATCGCAATTACGATACCGCTACCTTGGCCGAAGGTAACGAAACTACCCGCGTAAGCCATGTTATCGCGTTCTGCGAGGGGAGTTTCTTGCGGCAAAACTAAGTCTCCCGACTGTCCGAGTTCTTTTTCGACAGCAAGGGATTCGCCTGTAAGTCCCGATTCATCAATTTGTAAGTCGCGCACTTTCACCAAGCGCAAATCGGCGGGCACTTTGTCGCCGGAAGTTAGAGTTACTAAGTCGCCGACAACAAGTTCTTTTGAGGGAACTCTTAATTTTTTGCCGCCCCGAATGACTGTAGCTTCGGTGGTGACTGCTTGGGCTAGGGCTTCAATTTTTTTCTCAGCGCCTGCTTCTTGGATGAAACTAATAGTAGCGTTGGTGGTTGTGACTCCCCAAATGACGCTGGCGTTGAGCCATTCTCCGATTACTGCTTTGATTAAACCTGCACTCAGCAAGATAATTAGCAAAGGTTGGTTGAATTGCAGGATGAATTTTAACCAAGCTGGTTTCCCGGCTCTGACTGTTAGTTCGTTTGACCCAAATTTCTGTTGGCGGCTGGCTGCTTCTGCTGGATCTAAACCGTTTTCCAGATTGGTTTCTAACGTACTTGCAACTTTGGATCTTTCTAAGTAGTGCCAATATTGCTCTGCTACGTCTACATCGTTGGCGGCTTTTGCTGGCATGATTTTTCCTATTTTTTGCTGTGGTGAGATTTGATCGAGCTTTGATCGGCGCGTTCAATACAACTCCTAGCTTGTTGGAGCGTGAATATATTGACCGACTATGAGGTTTGTTGATTGCCTTAATGCGTTGTGAGTTAGATCGATTTTACGACAGATGTGTCTGTTTTTGGCAATTAGGTTTGGGAAATTCTTTTCGGTGCTAAATCTTTTTGGGGAGTTTTACAAATTGGTAAAAAAAGTTACTCAAATCCTTGACATTTGACAAGTTTTAGGCTGTATAGAGTCCTGATCCCTTTAGCATAAACGGTTTGATTCCCGTACTCTGCAACTGTCAATTGTCAACTGTCCACTGCTATATGTCTTCCTTGTCTTGTTAATTGGGCAATTTGCTGCTGTGCCATATTTTCACTATTCTATTGCCCCACGGTCGATCGCGAGTGCGTGTTAAAACCTAGGTTAAACAACAAAATTTTGAGCTCATGGAAATAGTGGTAACGCTGCTGCTGGGTTCGGCGCTGTTTGTCTGGGGAATGCGGTTGGGAAGGGCGTTAGTGCGATCGGGTGTGACGGCTAAGGATCTGTTTAAGGGCCGAAATTCGATCGCCCTGCTGTTTTTGGGTTTTTATATTGGCTTGCTGCTGCTGGCGTTAAATCTGCCTCAAATGCCTGTTTTGCCGATCGAGTGGCGATTCCACGGGATGCGAGTAACTTGGACTCTGCTGCGGGTGATGCTGATGGGAGTCTGCGGGATTGGGTTTACTGTAAGTTGGTTGACGGCGCGATCGCAAGTAATAGCAGTAATTTTAATTGGCTTGTTGGGCTTGGGAGGATTTACAAGCGCTGAATCCTATTTTATGGCACCAATTTATGCTGATTTAATCGATAATTTGCAACCGAATGGCGTGTTTCGCCAAACATCTGACAGCAGTTGCGCGCCGGCGGCTTTAGCAACAGTTTTGAAGCGTTGGGGAATGGATGCGACGGAATCGAGTGTGGCGCGTTTTGCCGGCACAAGTCGTTTGGGAACTTCGATGCCGCAGTTAATTGTAGCAGCAAGAGCTTTGGGAATGCAGGGAATTGAACTAACTCCGAGTTGGGAACAAATGCAGCAAATCAATCGCCCCGGAGTGCTGTCAATTTCGCTGGCTACTGGGGCTATCAAACGGCCGCACGCGGTGGCTTTGCTGGGGATAAATGACAGTGTAGCTATGATTGGCGATCCGGCGCGGGGGAAGATTTTTTATTTCGACAGGCCAACTTTAGCTCGATTTTGGCTGAATAATGAATACGTGCCGATTTTTCGCGCGACTGATATTTTATTAAGTGACAAGCAAGCTGTTGATTATTTGACTAAATTAGGATATAACTCTGGTAATTTGCCAGCAGATATCGAGCGCTTTCAAACAGACAAACAAATGAAAGTCAGCGGCAAATTAGATAGGATGACTGAGTTAATGTTGAGCGGCCCTTTCTTGGAAGGCGTGCCGAGGTTGGATGGGAAATAAGCCAGGAAATGTAGGGGCGGGCGATGCCCTGAGCCTAGTCGAAGGGTTCACCAACCACAAACGCCAATAATTGCTGGCATCAAAAATCCGCCCCCACCAAACAAAAAATCAAAATGTACATTATTAGAAATAAGGTACTTTTTTTGAGTGTTCAAATTAATCATATTTTTTTCTACCAAATTAGCTATTTCTTAAGGCTAAACTCAGCAGGCAATGGTTGTAATTTTTTAGCAATATCTAACAGATAATCTTTGGCTAAGCTATCGAGATTTGTGCTGTTTCTTGATAAATATGAACTTAAAAATATAGGTTTAGAAAGCCCTTTAAGTGTGACCCCTGCTATCTCATAATTTAATAAATATGGATAAATATCTTGAAAAACGGCATCTGCTAAATTGCAATCGAATAGCTCGACAAATGCAAAAATAACTTGTCTAGTATCAAAAAAATAACAACTTCCTAGGAGTTCCTGTTCTGGACTGATGTAAAAAGTTTGCTTTGTACGGTGGCCAGAACTTTTCCATAACAGTTCTCCCATATTTTGCCTGCACAAAACTCAAATATGTAACTGCTGGTTTTCATATACACCAGCAACAAAACCCCGAAATAAATCGTAGGGTTCTCTGGGAATCGTTTGACCATTAAGCGATTTGTATTTTATTGAAGGAAAAAGAGGCTGGCTGGGAAGCTTAAGCAATCGCTGCAACTCAGAAAACCGGGTAATGGTTTTGGGCAAATATTTTTTGACTCTCCCATAGTTCAGTAAGGGATTAAGTTCTTCGATATATTGACACTCTAACTCGTTCAATTCAGAAACGGAAGCTAGAATATATTTAATAACAATTTTATCCAATCCTTTTCTAGCAAGTTGCTTGTAGCGGTGATGGCTCGCTCCTGCCCAACGTTTGCGTAAGTTCTTGGCTTGACCAATATAAAATAATTGTTCGCGTTCACCGACCACGAAATAAATACCTGGATGGTCAGGAAGCTGGTGGCGAAGACGTAGGGTTAACTGCCCAGACATAGGATCTAGACTACTTGGATTCATAATTTTATTCCCTGTTGCTAAGTTATCTTGATTGTACCTGAAACTCAGTAGATTTAACCACATTCATCCCCGCCTGCGCGAATCTTAAAAAAGCCGCATCTGCTTGTTCAGTAAAATCAACAACACCAGGAACAACCACCGGCGAAGTACAATCTTCCAACAAATAAACCTTCCTAGCCAACATAGAATCCCGCGCCACAATTTCAGTCAACAAATCATCAATCGTCCAAGCAACACAGTGACTCTTCGCTTGTCCCGCAATAATTACCGCATCAAACTCTAACAACTTATCAATAAACGCAGCATTTTTATGAGCAATCGGATTTCCGTCGGCCCCATCTAACACTTCCGGCTGCAAAACCGAATAGTTTTCAGTTAAGGGATTCCCACCTTTAATCTCAAAAAGTGCTTGACTGTTGCGCGCCATACTGTGAAAAAATATCGCTTCTTCCACGGCGGAAACCAGGGCGTGTCCGATGCCGCCCAACATCGAGTGATAGGGCCAAATTGTCAAGGGAAATTTGCCATTGTCGCTGAGTTTCTGCACGTAGTGAAGGCAGTGTTTTTGTAGTTCCGCATAATTCCCGCCCGCGATGCTATCGGCGACGGCTGGGTTGACTTTCCAAATTCCTTGCTGCACATCTTCTAGAGTAATTAATGTGGCGGCGGGAATGGGGTTTTCGCCTGCATCATCGATCCAAAATATGGGATGGAAAATTTGCATAGCGGTGTGCGTATCCATCGTCGGCGCAATCGTGGTAATTGCGTTTAAGTTGCGATAGATGAATTCGCACAGCCGCAAGTTGTCATCAACAGCACCGCTACCGGAACGCCCGCCGACAAATAGTTCAAATTCCGGTACGCAAAATGTATTTTGGGCATCAATTATTAGCAAACAAATTCGCTTTTCGTCGCTAGCTGCTGGCTGAATACTATGTTTCCAGGCCCAATTATTAGCTTCAGTCGCTCTTTCTTGATAGGGAACTCGCCAGATTTCACTGATTTTATGGGCGTCGAAATATTCTGGAATTGGGAGTTGTGCTTTTGTGGTCATGGTTGATATCGTAAGTTAACAACGGGTGCATCTGGTTTTTGAATAGGGCTATAGCATGACCGCAGATCAGTTATTAGTTATAATCTCATATTGAATGCGGTCATGCTTCCCCCCTACACATATATTTGCTTGCGCATGAGATGCACCCGTTAACAACTGCTATATAATGCTGGTATCTATCTATTTATCGGTCAATTATGGAGCCAGAAGCAAATCAGATTTCTAGCAGGTATACTTTTAAACGCAGATTGTTGTTTTTGTCGATCGCCCTTGCAGTCCCTCTTTTAATTGTAGCAACTAGATCCGCCTACGTTCAAGGACTGTTAAGAGCTGTTTTAATCCAAATCGAGCATTTAGGCGTCTGGGGCCCGATCGCCTTTATCGCTACCTACAACTTCGCTACGATACTATTTATACCTGGTTCCGTGCTGACCTTGGGAGGCGGAGTGCTGTTTGGGCTGTGGTGGGGTTCGATATACGTGTTAATCGCCGCCACCTTAGGGGCGACCTTTGCTTTTCTGATCGGGCGATACCTGTCGCGCGATCGCGTGCTAAGATATATGGAAGCTCACCCAAAGTTCAAAGCCCTCGATCGCGCCGTTGCTAAAGAAGGATTAAAAATAGTCTTTTTGACTCGTCTTTGTCCTTTATTTCCTTTCAATTTATTGAATTACGCTTTGGGGATTACTCAGGTTTCTTTGAAAGATTATGTATTAGGTTCTTCCGGCATGATTCCGGGAACCGTGATGTACGTTTACTCAGGTTCTTTGGTAGGAAATATTGCAGCTATATGTACGGCAAATCAGCCTGCAAATCCTCAAGCCGAACTTGTAAAATGGTTGATTAATACCATCAGTTTTACGGCTGCTGTCGCCGTCACCCTCTATATAACTCGGATTGCTCGCAAGGCTTTAGATGAAACTATTTAATTAGGAACATTTGCTCATGTCGCAGTCAAAAGTCGATCGCGTAACAGTCCCCCCGATGGACGAATACAACCAAAAATTAGTCTCCTACTTGCATCCGCCAGATTGGGTAAACCCGCAGCCCGCTAGCAGCTACAACTTAGTAGTAATTGGCGCGGGCCCCGCCGGATTAATTGTAGCTGCGGGCGCCGCAGGTTTGGGTGCAAAAGTTGCTTTAATTGAAAAACATTTGATGGGTGGCGACTGTTTGAATGTCGGTTGTGTCCCGTCAAAGGCTTTAATTCGATCGGCTCGGGCTGTCGGCGAGATCTGGAATGCGAGTAAATTTGGGATTAATGTTTCTAACAGTGCAGAAGTGGATTTTGCTGCTGTCATGGAAAGGCTGCGCCGGATTAGGGCCCGAATCAGCGATGTTGATTCTGCCGATCGCTACCAGCACAAATTAGGAGTCGATGTTTTCCTAGGTTCCGGTCGCTTTACTAGCAATTCTACCATAGAAGTTGCAGGTCAAACTCTTAAATTCAAAAAAGCAGTAATTACCACAGGCGCAAGGGCGCTAGAACCGCAAATTCCTGGTTTGCAGGAAGCTGGATATTTGACAAATGAAACTGTATTTAACCTCACAGAAAAACCTCAGCGTTTGGCGGTAATTGGCGGTGGGCCGATCGGCTGCGAATTAGCTCAAGCCTTCCGCAGGCTGGGTTCGGAAGTCGTGCTGCTGCACAAAAATGCTCAGATTTTGGACAAGGAAGATGTCGATGCTGCTAACATCGTGCAGCAGGCTTTTGTGACAGAAGGAATTCAGGTAATTCTAGAATCCAAAATAGAGCGCGTTGAGCAAACAAATGCAGGCAAAGTCATTTATTATCAATGCCAGGGTAAGGAAGCATCGGTAACAGTAGATGAGATTATTGCGAGTGCGGGACGATCGCCCAATGTGGAAGGATTGAATCTGGAGGCTGTGGGCGTTGAATACGATACAGGAACCGGCGTAGTTGTCAACGACAACTTGCAAACAACTAATCCCCGCATTTACGCCGCCGGTGACATTTGCATGAAGGATAAATTTACCCATGCTGCTGATTTTGCCGCCAGAATGGTCATCCAAAATACGCTGTTTTTAGGGCGCAAAAAGCTCAGCGCTTTGACGATACCTTGGTGTACTTATACTAGCCCAGAGGTAGCGCGTGTCGGCATGGGCGATCGCGAATTGCAAGCCGCGGGGATTGATTTCGATACGTTTTTGATTCCTTTCGATACAGTCGATAGAGCAATTATAGACGGCGAAGAAGAAGGATTTGTGAAAATCTACGTCAAGAAAGGCAGCGACAAAATATTAGGTGCAACTATTGTAGCACGACACGCTGGCGATATGATCGGTGAGATTACTATGGCAATGGTTAACAATATTGGTTTGGGGAAAATTGCGAGTGTAATTCACCCATATCCGACGCAAGCAGACGCGATTCGCAAAGCTGGGGATGCCTACAATCGCACTCGTTTGACACCGTTTGTCAAGAATTTATTCAATCGCTGGCTGGCTTGGACGCGATAGATTGAAATGTATTCAACCAACACCAGGTACAATTGAACCGTAGGGGCGGGTTCACCGAAATCTCGAACGCAAATCCAACAATCTGATAAACCCGCCCTGCCCCCGCCCAATTTTACATCAACATTTTATCCAATAAATTAAGGGTAGATTTGTATTTGCGATCGGGTGGGGGCGGGTTTACGAGATGATTCATTTTCGCCATAGAGGGTTGGCGAACCCGCCCCTACGCGGATTGCGGTTTTCGACATTCCCATTTACGTTTCTGTTTCTGTTTCTGTTTCAAATTGAACGCCTTCATACAAAAGTTCGATCGGCAAATCAAACCCAATACTTGATAAAGTAATAATCTCCCCAGCAGTGTAAGCATAGTAAAGCCACATTCTGCCCTCTCCGCGACAGTAACGTTCAGCGGAGATTTTTTCTGAGTCAATCAAGATATACTCTTGCAAGCTCGGAATTTTCAGGTAACAAGTGAATTTTTCATCCCGATCTTTAGCACTTGTACTGGGGGAGAGAACTTCCACAATGATTTTAGGATTCTGAATAAACTTGCGGGAATTCAAGTCTTGAGAATCGCAACTGACTATGACATCAGGATAGTAGTAACGGCTTTGAAAACTGACTTGCAATTTCACATCTGACACGTTCATCCGACAACCTCTGGAACGCAGATGCGGGCGTAATGCAGTATAAAAGTTAAGTGCAAGATCGTTATGGGGAATTGTACTTCCCGTCATGGCAAAAACTTCGCCGTTGACATATTCGTGGCGAATCTCTTGTTGAGCTTCCCATTCGAGATATTCCTCAACGGTCATTTTTTGGGGTGCTTGGGGAATAGCTATCATCACAAAATTTTTGTTAATGTTACTTTGATTATAGCATTAGATATTGCTGTAGCCTCACCCGCACTCACTTGACCGATCGATTAAATTCAATCTATTTTCATACCCCCGCATTATCTTCTGTAATACGTACCTTAACCTTTCAAAGTCAGCATCTTCTAAAGAGAAAGTAATTGCAACCTCATCGCATTCTAGAAGAGTTATAGTATCGGAACCAAAGCGAACAGTAAATCCCTCGCGACTAAGAGTAACCCAATCGATGCCTACATCTTCTGTCCAGTATTCATCGTCGAATTCTGCATAGATGTTTTTTCTGTTAGGAACAGTCTCTTCTTCAGATTCTTCTTGTCGTGTCAGGATGAAATAATGTTCGCCCCCCTTAGCTTCAGAAAAACCCACATACAAATTGGCTTCAATAGCCTCAACGCAAGGGGCAAAAAATTCAGTTTTCATAATTTTAAAAATCCCCTTCATCAACTTGAAATACAGTCAATCCCAACGACCTCCACATATCAACAACTTGCTGGCGATCGTCCAATACAAACTTAACATTATATTGTCCTGCAATATGCTGCTGATAGATTTCCTCCTTCATAATCGCATCCTTCCTCATATCCCCAGTTTTCCGCATATAGAGGCCTGCATAATTGACCTCGTATTGCCGCAACCATTGTTCAGTCTGAGGTTGACAGTCATCGGTTCTACCCGATACTACGATAATATTAACGCTAGACTGCCACTTGCGGACGGTATCTAAGACGGGCTGATTCGGTAAATCGCGATCGCACTTTGAAGCATCAAAAGGATTTCTACCATTGAGAAGCGCTAATGTACCGTCCATATCCACAAGAATTGCATCCGGCAAATCCGGGTTGTATTCCGGCGGCGCAACCGGAACCCGCACGTACTTATTGTACATTTTCATTATCACATCTTTACCCACCGAATTAAGTCTTTTCAAATCCCGTTTAATACACTCCTCCACCGGAACTTGCAGGAAAGAATCATTAACTTCCACGATGGCTTTACCCTTAACCAACTCCTTGATATGCTCGATGTGAGGCCCGAAATTAGTATCATCAACAATCACGTGCTTGCCACTTTCCAAAGCCATCAGAATAATCGTATCTCTCAACTGCACAATAAACTTTTCATTCGCCGGAGACCAATGAGAAGCGTGAGCCATTTCTCGAAGTAAATCTTTATTGCTACGCACCCACCGTGCAGGTTCAGACAGCAGCAATTCTCTCGCAAATTGAGATTTTCCAGAAGCAGGTAAGCCGACAAGTACAATAACTCTTTTCATGGTAAATTGGTAATTGGGCATTGGGCATTGGCTTGCGCAGGGCATTGGCTTGCGCAGGGCATTGGGCATTGGGAATAGTATTTCACCGTAGGGTGCGTCGCCGCCGAAAAGCTCTAAATCAAGCTCGACAATCTCATAGCGACGCACCTTAAACAATAGTTCGCTTGGAGTTCTACTTTATATGACTGCAAACCATCGATTAGTGTATTTACAAACCTAAATTGATATAATCCAAACCCAATAACTCCTCTATCTTATGAATCGTAACATCGCGGAGAGCTTCTTTCACTCCGGCAACCCTGCGAGCCCGCAAAGAAAACAAAATCCCAGAATACGGCAAATGCTTGACAGCTAACGCAAAATCTTTCTGAACTTCGATATGTTCGTGCTGTCGGTAAACCTCCTCGATTTCTTGAACTAACAATTCATATTTACTCTTAACTTTTTGATACAAGTCAATCCACTCGGGAAAATAAGCTAAAAACTCTTCTCCTTCATTAGTCAAAACAATTTCGATCATCCGCCGCGTCGAAAACCCTTCGCGAAGGTGGGAAATCGCCACATATTGCGGAGACTTAACCTTAACTCGGTTGAAGTTAGCATCGCAGATAATATACCCTTCCGAATCCATCGGATCTAAATGTTGAGCCGCTTCGATAACTTCTTTCCAGCTAGTTAAAGGATAGGATGCTACCAACTCCCAGCCATATTTATTTGCCCAGATACTGGGGTCAGTTTCTAGAAGTGTTTGAGTGTTGCGAACCCCGTGCAGGACAATTTGATTATTTTTTTGCTGCACAACTATTCTATTGTAAGGCGTCATCAACTCAAAGATAAAACACTCGTCGGTGGCTTCCGGTAATTGATATCCCAATTCTTGCCAGACTTTCCAAAATAGTTCGGCAAAGCTGAATCCAAAACCGTTAACTTCACCCGCTGCATCGGGAGTGCCGCTAGATTGCACTCTCCATTCTCCGTTATAAAAATACAGTACAGTTAGAGAACCGTCTAGTTTTTCGTAAACTTTGGCGCGACTCCAATCAATTGCTGCGGCGTGGCCTTCCCCGTAGTTAAAAAATTTGTCGTAGGGATAAGAAACAATCTGCCAATCTTGAGACTCATCTAAAATAATGCCCCGGCACTGCTGGACTATTTTTTCGCCCAGCGGGGATTCTATCTGCGAGTATTTCAGACAGACTAAATCGGGATATTGGCGGTGGCGGGTAACTTTGATATGATAAGTTTCGCACAAAGTTTCTAATCCGTGCTGGCGTAAATACTCTTGCAGTTCCACGTTCGACTCCTAAATTACTCGCCTTCTCTATCTTATCTCTTACTGCATATTTCCGTGCATTTGTAAATAAAATTTAAACTGGCTTTTTTCCTGAATGCCTGTTGTGGCTTTTGTATTTTGGAGTTGTGTTGTAAATTAAGTGAACACGGTTCAGTGCAAAACTAGACTGTTTCGACATTGAGGACAAAAATAGTGAACAATAAATTATTACTTTTGGCGACTTCTGCCTGCGTATTGACTGCTTTGGTACCTGTATCGCAAGTTTTTGGTGCGGGATCATTGCCGCAGATGCTGGCGGAAACAAAGCCTGTTGCTCAAGCTGATGCTGCTGTGCCGGTCAGTGAAATTTTGCCAAAGTTAAAAGGTAAAACACAAGTGCCAATTTTTATCCCCAGCTTGGTTCCTGTTTCGCAGAAACTTTACTATCAAACCCAAAGTAAACCCGACAGCTATAGTGTTTCTATGGAGTTTACAGCAGATTGCAAAGGTACGGGAGCTTGCACTCTTGGGGAAATTAGAGGTCAAAAAGGTGGTGAGTTTTCTACTAAAATGGAAGGGGTAACTAAGACGTTAAAAACTGTTCAACTTGCGGGCGGAGTGAAAGGAAATTTTCACAACGGTTGCGGGGCTTACTGTACGGCAAGTCTTGAGTGGAAAACTCAGGGTTTTATGTATACTGTAGCCCTTAAAAACGGACTGGAAGCAGATGTAATTAAGATTGCAAATTCTGCTATTCAAGCTGGGAAACGCTAAGAGGATTTTCGTTTTTTGATTGGGTATTTTTTACTCGTTTAATCACAAGTATCCGAAGAGAGGAACGAAGCAATCTTAGTCTTGACGATTGCTTCGTTCCTCTCTTGGGACAGACAATATATATTTTTGTAGCCGGGAAGTTAACCAGTTAAAGAATGTACTATAGTTTTTTTGCGCTTACCTACTGAGAGGGAAATTAGGATGAGGGGAAGATGGCTATTTGGGGCGATTTTTGCTGGTGTGGGGACTGCTTTGACGATCGCACTTTTGACGCCCAACTCCGCGCTAGCACGTCCAGAAGTGTCTGTGACCGAAATTCGCTGGTTTAATTATACCTCCAAAGATGGCTGGCAATCCATCCAATTTATTGTGCCCGATCGCAATACTGCACAATCTGTTAGCAGCCGCAAGCTGCGCCCCTACGACGTTCATATTGCCAAGATGTTTGAGATTTCGCGTTTTTTGTGCGATCGCGATCGGACTTCTGAAGGTTACAATTGGTCTTACCAAGCCGAAAATGGCAACATTGACATGGGAAGCTTCAAAATTAGCTGCCAGAGAGCCCGCTCCACAGCCGCAACTTACGGATTAGGCAAACCGGAAAATACAGTCATTCGCCGCAACTTCGACCTTAACAAGGGTCGCCCTTCTATTGCCGTAGAAAAATATTATATTCCCACTCTGAACGTTAGTAAAAATAGAGTTTTGCAGTGGATAGATTTTGTCCAAAAGTTCCCCCCAATTCCCGATAAGTCAGGTGCAAATCAAGCTAAAAATCGTTTTCCTGCGAACAACATCTTTCAGCAAATCAAAGGCAAAACGCGAGTCCCTATTTTCCTCCCCAATATACTGCCTTTATCTGACACTCAGCAACTAGATTTTGATGTGCAAGCGGGTTCCCACGGCTACATTGTTGAAATGTATTTAGGCAAAGGATGCCGTGGAGGAGCCTGTACTTTTGGCAGCATCGAAGCGAAAAGAGATGAACCGTTTTCGCCTCCTTCACAATTGCCCAGAGATATTTATAGAAGCATTGAATTGGCAGGCGGAATCAGAGGAATTTATTTCAATAGTTGCGGTGCTTACTGCACTGCTTCTGTGGAGTGGCAAAGGCTGGGGGTGCTGTATCGAGTAAGTGTCAAAAATGGACGGCAGTCAGATGTTGTTGCGATTGTAAATTCTGCACTTCAAGCAGGACAACGTTAATACTATTTTCGATTGGCGATTCCAGTTGATGTACAATTAAAGTGTACCGAAAAAACCAATAAGATGCCTGCGATTAGCGTTGAAGAAGCCAAGCAGAATCTGCAAGCTATCTTGGAAAAGGAAGAGAAATGGTATCGCCTGCTTCTCGATCGACACGACATAAAAAGTAACGGGCTACATCAAGAGCATTTTTCAGGGTTTTAGGACTTTAGTAATTTGACCAATTAACTTTTGATGGTACTCTATTAGCCTGGTTGAGAAGTTCGATCGCAATTACATCGCCCTTTTCCCCTCCTGTCTATATTTCTCTCTCCAAATCCCGCCACCTTTGAGCTAACTCTGCCGCCGGCTTCTACCGCATTCATCCGCATTAACTATACGAAAATCATACATCCTCGGCTGCCTTTGGCTCGGAATGCCGATCGGCTCAAGCCACCCAAGCCAACGCAAAATTGGAAACACCCTCAAAGCTCGCTGCTGCTACGGGTCAATATCTGGTATTGCTATTTGATCGCCCGAATTGTCCCAACCAGCAATTAAAGTCCCCACCTGCGGTACGCTAGATCAGGTGAATATACTGGCTCATTTCAAGCTATCCTGCGATCGATCTTATGTCCCCAACCACATCTGCCCCTTCCCGAACCGTCCGCATCGGTTCTCGCAAAAGCCAACTCGCCCTCGTTCAAACCCACTGGGTGCAAGCAGAGCTACAGAAACACTTCCCGGAACACACTTTTGAAGTCCACACCATGTCCACCCAAGGGGACATAATTCTTGATGTCGCCCTCGCTAAAATTGGCGATAAAGGACTTTTCACCAAAGAATTAGAAACGGGAATGCTGAACAACGAAACGGACTTTGCCGTTCATTCCCTCAAAGATTTGCCTACCAATTTACCCGAAGGTTTAATTTTAGGATGCGTCACCGAACGGGAAAATCCCGCTGACGCCCTCGTAGTTCACTCCAAGCACAAAGACAAGCAACTCGACACCCTCCCAGAAGGTTCCGTAATCGGCACTTCTTCCCTGCGCAGGCTGGCTCAACTGCGGCACCATTTCCCTCATTTTGTATTCAAAGATATTCGCGGCAATCTCAATACTCGACTCGCTAAATTAGATGATGGCGGTTACGACGCGATTATTCTAGCAGTCGCCGGACTCGAAAGATTGGGAATGGGCGATCGCATCCACCAAATTATCGCTCCTGAAATCTCCCTCCACGCCGTCGGACAAGGTGCTTTGGGCATCGAATGCCGCGCCGGAGACACAGAAATCATGGCAGTAATTAAAGCTCTCGAACACTCCGAAACCGCCCAAAGATGTTATGCTGAACGCGCATTTCTGCGGGAATTAGAAGGCGGCTGTCAAGTACCCATCGGCGTCAATACCAAAATAGAAAACGGTCAATTAACCTTAACCGGCATGGTATCCAGTCTCGACGGCCAGCGATTCGTCAAAGATACTGTTTCCGGCGCAGCCGAGACTGCTGAAATGCTGGGAATAGACCTCGCCCACCGCCTGCGCGCCCAGGGAGCCAGTGCAATTTTAGAGGAAATATTTGTCGAAGTTCAACGCGGTTCATAAATGCGATCGGCATCTATTTGTCAATGCTTTGAGACCCGAAACATCGCCTTTTGTAAAATAAAAATAATTGGCGGTTTTCTTTTGCTTTCACAGGTACAATAGCAGTCTGATTGTAGATTTTAGATAGATGGTGATTTAAAATAAAATTGCCGATTTCACAAATATCTGACTAATTTAGGACGCTCCGCACGGGTGTTGAGAAACCCGGTTTATGGATGGATGCCTTGCTGTAAAGCCCAGGATTTTTCGTAGAAACCGGGTTTCTTTGCATCACCCCGATAGTCAATATACCAACCCAAAATCTACAATCAAACCTCGACAATAAACCAGCAACCTATTTCAGGGAAATGCAAAATATGAGCGCTCAGGAAACTCAATTAAAGCTAGAATTGGCAAAATTTCAGCAACTTTATCGCAAAATGCAGGCAGATCGAAAAGCTTTGCAGCAGCAATTGAAAGAGTTTAAAAGCCAGACGGGAAACTTTTCCGATGTAGTCGAGCAAGTCTTGCCCTCGGTAGTTTCAGTTTACGTGATGGATTGGGATACAGGAGAAGAGATTTCCTCCGGAAGCGGCTTTTTTGTATCCCCCGACATAATTGTCACTAACTATCACGTTGTCGAAGATATTGCCGATGAAGATTACTTCTACGAGGAAGATGAAGTCGAACAGGTTTTAGTCGAAACTCACGACGGAAAGTTGAGAATGGCAGAGGTGGTATTTACTGGTAATGCGGAAGAGGATTTAGCATTGCTTTTGATTACTGGTTTTATCATCGATCCGAAAACAGGAGAACAAGTAGAATCTCCCGAAGAATATCCTCCCCTAGAGTTGTCTTTTGATGTGAAAGTTGGCGATCGAGTAATTGCTGTGGGAAATCCTTTGGGCCAGTTGGCGGCAACGGTAACTCAGGGTATTATTAGTGAAATTCGCGAACCCGATGAGTATGAGGAAGGCGACGAAGATGATGATGATATTGCTGAGGTGAAGGTGTTGCAAACTGATGCGGCGATTAATCCGGGAAATTCGGGCGGCCCGTTGATTAATATGGCCGGTCAAGTTGTTGGGGTGAATACGTGGGGGTTGGAAGATGCTGATAGTATTAATTTGGCGATCGCCTCCGTTGCTTTGGATGACTTTTTAGCTGGATTTGAAGAAACTTTTGAGGGTGAGCCTGATGAGGAATAGTCAGTTATAGCCTTTCCAGCGAAAGATGAGGTACTCATGGCCTCCGTGGCCTCCGTGGCCTCCGTGGCCTCCGTGGCCTCCGTGGGCATACCTCACTTTTTTGATAACGGCTATAATTGTTAATTGTTAGCTATTGACTGTTGACTGTTGATTGTTGATTGTTATCAGCAGTCAGCAGTCATTATTCAATACTTTCAAATTACCCATTACCTATTATTAATTTTTGCAGTAGCTTCATTTTTTTACTGCAACATTTTAAAATATATTACAAGTTTTTAACAACTAGCAAAGAGCGATTAGGATCGACATAACTTAACGCATCTAAAGTACCGTACTCGTGTCAGTCGCATCTTAATCGGCCGCAAGGCTGCATACACATAGCTAACTATTAAAATCATGAATACAAGCGAACTCAAACGTGAAAGTAAAGCTGACACGCTCGGAATTTCTGGCGGCGTAATTCGCCTAAAGCCCCAGCAATTCATTCATGTTCTCGACAACAATACTGGCGTTACCAAACAGGAAGTTGGGCCGCAAACAATTACATTGCGCGACCACGAACGCTTAATTTTAAAGCCCGAACCGATGATTGTTGTGCCGCCGCGCCACTATTGCATTGTTGTCAATCCCGTGCTGCGAAATCAAGAAAATCAACCAATTGCTGACCCTCACGGACAAATTAAACTGCGGTACGGCGACGCAGAAATTCGCTTCGCTCAAGAACCTTTTCCGCTATATCCTGGGGAAGAATTGGCAGGAGATGTTACCCGCTTGCAAGTAGTGGAAACTAATCAAGCACTGCGTCTCAAAGCACTGCGAGATTTTGCGGATAGTTCCCCTGTGGCGAGGGGCGAACAAGCACAATCCCAGACTCAAACAATTAACCGTTTAGCTGGCGATGAATGGCTGTTTGAAGGGCCGGGAACTTATCTCCCCCGTGTGGAGGTTGAAGTTGTAGAAATAGTTAGATCTCAAGTAATCAAAGCCAATCAAGCCTTGCGATTGATAACGCGACAATCTTGTACTGACAGACAAGGAAATCGCCGCCGCGCTGGTGAGGAATGGTTGGTGAGAGAAGAAGGCGCTTATTTACCTGGAGTAGATGAAGAGGTTGTCGGCGTAATTAATGGTTGCGTTTTAACGGAACGGAAAGCTCTGCATTTGAAGGCGAAACGGACTTTTTCTGATATCTTCGGACGGCAAAGAAAAGCGGGCGATGAATGGTTGGTGACGATCGAAGATGCAGAAATTCACATTCCCGACGTGTATGAAGAAGTTGTAGGAGAAGTAGAGATTACAACTTTGAGCGATCGCGAATGGTGCATTGTCCTCGATCCGATCGATGCAGAACACAAACCGCAGTTGGGAATGAAAGAAGTCCGTCAGGGAAGAGCTTCTTTTTTCCTGCACCCAGGTGAATCTTTAGAAGGAGGCATTCAAAAAGTCTACGTTCTCAGCGAACAAGAAGCGCTGTTATTGAGAGCAAGAGAAGCTTTTGATGAAGGTGAAAGCGACAATTTAATCTCTCACCAGCCGGGTGATTTGTGGATGATTTCCGGGCCGCGAGATTACATTCCCCGCGTTGAAGTAGAAGTCGTGGAAAAGCGCAAAGCTATTCCTTTGGATAAGAATGAAGGCATTTACGTGCGGGACATCCAAACAGGAGAACTCAAATTAGTTGGCGGGCCGCAGGCATATATGTTGACTCCCTACGAACAACTTTGGGAAAAAGAATTACCCGCAGTTGTTGAAGAATTGTTAGCGCAAAAGAGCGATCGGATGTTCGATCGCGGTTTGGTACGTTCTGAAGAAACACCAGGAACCGTTCTAGTTCGGGATCGAACCAAAGCAGTTGTCTATCACGTTCCTCAAAATTCAGTAGTGCAAATTCATGACTACAAAAATCGAACTGCACGCACTATATTCGGGCCGGATTTAGTGATGCTTGGCCCCGACGAAGCATTTACAGTTCTCCGTTTATCAGCAGGGAAACCAAAACGGCCGAATACAATTAAATCTTTGGCATTATTGTTAGGGCCGGATTTTATGACTGATGTTTTTACAGTGGAAACCTCTGACCACGCTCGATTGCAAATTAAGCTATCTTATAACTGGTATTTTGATGTCGATCGCCACGACGAACAAGCGGCGGCGAAACTGTTTCAAGTGCCGGATTTTGTAGGAGATGCTTGTAAGGCGATCGCATCTCGGGTGCGGGGTTCAGTCGCGGGCGAAAAATTTGACGAGTTTCACCGAAATTCGGCGCGAATTATCCGTCAGGCTGTATTTGGGATAGGTGAGGAAGGTCGCATCGGCGATGAATTCCGGTTTAAAACCAATGGTTTAGTCATCACTAACATTGACATTCAGTCAGTGGAACCCATCGATGAAGCAACTTTAAAAAGTTTGCAAAAGTCGGTGCAAATTGCCATTCAAATTACCACCGATGCTCAAGAAGCTGCCGCGCGACACGATGCAGCCAGAATCGAACAAGAGGCAAAAGCTAGACTGGAACGCCAAGCAATTGTAGATAGAAGTGCGGCAGAATCCGAACGCAAAAAACTGTTAGAATTGCAGGCAGAAAATGCGGCAATCGAATCTACTGGACACGCTACAGCAGAAGCGAGAGCGAAGGCAGAATCTGCTATAATTCAAGGTGAATTAGCAGTGAATTTGGCACAGCAAGAAGCGGAGGCGACCAGAATTCGCGCTGAGGGAGAATTGGCGCAAATGATAGCCAAACAGGAGGCAGAATTAGCGCACCAACAAATGTTGAATAATTTGGAAATTGAGAAAGCGCAGCGGATGGCGGAAATTACCAGTGCGGAATTTAGTCAAAAAGTAGAGGCGATCGGGCCGGAAACTTTGAAAGCAATGGCACAAGCGGGGCCGGAAATGCAGGCTAAACTTTTGCAGTCGTTGGGACTTCAAAGTGTGTTAATTACTGATGGCAAAAATCCGATTAATTTATTTAGCACGGCTCTGGGTTTGATTGGTTCTGTGGCCCAGAATCAGCAATTGCCGGGGAATTAAATAGGTTAATTCTCAATGCTAAGTTCGGTTTTTCCTTGGGGGCGATTCCAGCGGACGATAGCTGCGCTTCACGCTCTTTTTTTTACCGCAGATGGACGTGGATGGATAAAAAGGCGATCGCCCTTTTATCGCGGTTCAAGCAAATAGTAGGTTTTCTGCGATCGTTTTAGGTTTTGAGAGAGATTTACGGTCTACCTGATATTCTTCGACTAAAAGCTCTTATACCTCTAGTGCATTCTTGAGAGCTTCTTCGTAGGTATCTCCGTTTTTTTTGCACACCGCGTTAATATTGTGTCCCTCGCCATTTAAACTTGATCTAGACTAACTATCCCAAGGAACACAAAAAAATAATGCGCATTTTATTTGTATCCGCCGAAGCAGCACCCCTAGCCAAAGTAGGCGGTATGGGCGATGTCGTCGGCGCTTTGCCTAAATTTCTGCGCCGCATGGGTCACGATGTCCGCATCTTCATGCCCTACTACGGCTTCATCCCCGACAAAATGGACGTTCCCAAAAAACCCGTTTGGAATGGGGAGGCCATGTTCCAAAGCTTCTCCGTCTTTGAAAGTGTTTTGCCGGGCACGGATGTACCTTTATACTTAATGCAACATCCATCTTTCTTACCCCGCCGCGTTTACGGCGGCGTCGATGAAGATTGGAGATTCACTTTCTTTGCTAATACTGCTGCTGAATTTGCCTGGAATCACTGGAAACCCCAAATTATGCACTGTCACGATTGGCATACGGGGATGATACCTGTTTGGATGAGCCAAGACCCCGATATCAGCACGGTTTTTACTATTCACAATTTAGCTTATCAAGGGCCGTGGCGCTGGCGTTTGGAGCAGATGACTTGGTGTCCTTGGTATATGCAAGGTCACAATACAATGGCTGCGGCAGTACAGTTTGCCGATCGCGTAAATACAGTTTCGCCCACCTACGCCGAACAAATCAAAACCCCAGCTTACGGGGAAACTTTGGAAGGTTTGCTATCTTTCCTCGGCGGCAAAGTATCAGGCATTTTGAACGGAATTGATACAGAATCTTACAACCCAGAAACTGACAGATACCTCCATCAACAATTTAGTGTTGATACTATTGAAAAACGCCCAGCCAACAAGATCGCGCTGCAAGAAGAAGTCGGTTTGGAAGTGAATAAAAATGCCCTGTTAATCGGCATGGTCACGCGGCTGGTAGAACAGAAGGGATTGGATTTGATCATTCAAATGCTCGATCGCTTCATGGCCTATACCGACGCTCAGTTTATTGTACTCGGAACTGGCGATCGCTACTACGAAACCCAACTCTGGCAAATGACCGCCCGCTATCCCGGCCGGATGTCCACCCAATTACTCTACAACGACGCCCTCTCCCGGCGCATTTACGCAGGCTGCGACACCTTCCTAATGCCCAGCCGTTTCGAGCCCTGCGGCATCAGCCAAATGCTCGCCCTCCGCTACGGCTGCGTCCCCATGGTGCGCCGCACGGGCGGTTTAGTCGATACCGTATCTCACAACGACCCGATTAATGATACCGGCACAGGCTACTGTTTCGATCGCTACGAACCCCTCGACTTGTTCACCTGCATGATCCGAACCTGGGAAGGTTTCCGCTACAAAGATAAGTGGAAAGAACTGCAAAAACGCGGCATGAAAGAAGATTTTGGCTGGGATATTTCTGCCATAAAATATGTCAACTTGTACAGCGATATTTTGGGAATCCCACCAGAACAAACCGCACTAGAATCACAGCCAGAATTAATCATAGGTCAAGGTTAATCTCTTTTTTTGTAGGGTGCGTCAGGCATTATTGTCGATTTAATCGGTAGGCTCTTTGCTAACGCACTCTACATTAACTGTAATAGTGAAGTTGATTCCCCATTCCCAATGCCCAATGCCCCATCCCCCATGCCCAATTCCCCATGCCCCATGCCCCATGCCCCATGCCCAATTCCCCATTCCGAATTAATCAACAAACAAATCGAGAGGTAAATGACCGTAAGTCCCGCTAACTCCATCTTCCGAGGAAAATTGGCAGGATATTAACACGCCTCGATAAGTTCCGGGATAACCATCAACATAATACGAACCCTTCAAAGTATTGAACTTAATATAAACCGAACCAGTAAATGCAGCAAAAGCACTTGGATCTAAGACAGCTTGATATCCCAAAGCCTTCAAATAAGTTGCTAAAGCAGCAAAACCCTCATCCGTGGAAGTCGCACAAACACCCAGCATTTGGTAATCGGACAAACTTGCTACCAGCAAAATCGCTTCACGCAGCGCCTGTTTTTCCAGCGGCGATGCTACAGATTGCATATCCAGACAAGTAAAATCCTTGAGGATTTGCTGTGCTGCTTCTACAGTTAGGGTAGTCTGGTTTTGAGTAGACATGAATTGCTCTGATATTTCCAAAAAGTACGATCGACCTTCGCGTACTCGTCAACGGATTTCTGGCATTGCAACCCTCAATCGACGGCGGTAACACTCGCGCCAGCCCCGATTATAGCGCATTGTCGGCCCTGGCACTCAATTTGGCTCACTCTTCCTTAGCGATCGCAGCCCTCCTCTTCGATAGCTGCGCCAACTGCTGCATCACACACTCTACCTATATTCCAAATAAATAGCAAAAAAATGTCAACCTTGCTGAATTTGGGTCTATTAGTGGTAAAGATGAAGAACACACAGATTGATAATAAAACAATGAGCGAACAATTGTTAAAAAACGTAAAAAATATGATAAAATTTCTATTTCGGGTGATACACAAAGCCAAACCGATTTACTTATTGCTGATATTTACCATCTGTATAGGTATTTCTGGCTGGACAGTAGAATCTAATTTCATCAGAATCCCCATAATCGGCTTTCACGATATTGTAGACACTCAAAATCCCGCCGAATTGCCACCGAAGCGGCTTGCTTTCTCCATTGACTACACAAAACAAGATTTGTCAGTTTTTTTAGAATATCTAATTAAAGAAAACTATTGGCTGTTATCATCTCAAGACTTGTACGTATACTTTATCGACAAGTCGCAGCCAATACCAGCTCAAAAAATTGGTCAAAAACCGATTATGATCGCCTTTGACGACGGGTATAAAGGCGTTCATGAAAATGCACTTCCTATCTTGGAAAAACTGTCCCTTAGTTACAAACAAAAAGGGAAATTTGTGTTATTTGTCAACCCGCACTTTTTAGGTGTTGATATGGGGAGAGATTTTTTACCACACACTACTTGCAATGATTTAAGAGACGGATACAAAAAAGGTTTTTATGATGTTCAGTCTCACGGCTTTACTCACAAAAACTTAACTCAAATCAACGGCAAAGAATTAGAATTTGAAATTGCTAAATCTAAGTCAGAATTGAGAAAATGTATGGGAGATTTAGACAAAAATAAAGTAATTGGCGCTCACATCGCCTACCCCTACGGCGCATCAGACGGGGAAGTTGAACAGATTTTGCCTAAATATCATTTAACAGGCTTTTTGTACGATGACCGTTTATTCAGAGTAAACCGACTGGAAAATAACTACCGCATTTCTCGCATTACTGTCGATAAAGAGATGTCGCCGAGATATTTAATTCGCATCGCTAAAAGAGCTTCTACTCTGAGAAAGCAAGAGTAGCTTTAGGCAAACAATAAAACTTGTTTGCAGTCACGACTTGAGCAACCGCAGGGTGCGGATATCTCAAAAATTATGCTGTATAAAATCGACAATCTCTATAGATCCGCACCTGTGCATCCAGGTTAAGTCAACAACCCTCCGTTTCACTCCACCGAACAATTATGTTGTAACAAGACTTTTATAAATGAGACTTCTTGCAAAAATAGTTAGGAACGGGCAAGATGCCCGTTCCACAAAAATATTTTTTTCTGTGGAATGGGCATCTTGCCCGTTCCAAAATTCGATCTAAAAGACTTTTGCAAGAGATCTATGGTATGATTCCCAGACACCGATACAGAGGACTGAAGTCCTCACTACAAAATTTAGCAGGGCGATATTACCATTTATTTTTAATGGCTTTCACCTGTTCGATAAATTCTGCACCTTTCTCGGGATTTACCATTGCTACAAAGTTAGCAAAACCTTGAATCGATGCTAAAACATCAGTCGAATTCCCCCACCGCTTCCCCTCAGGCCCGTCTTTCTGGATTTGAAATAAAGCTGCGCGGAAGCGTTTTAACACTTTCTTGGAAATACTCAGTTGCTCGTTGACCACTATTCCCGTAACTTCTTGTTGCCGATTTTTTCGCAATATCCGAGTCTTTTGTTCGTTAATGCTAAATCCTTCATGAATAACGATCGCCTCCGTGCGCCTGAGTACGTTACAAATGTTTTGCAAGCTGTCTCCCGATGCCGAAAATGTCAAATCGTCAGCGTAGCGGGTGTAAACAAATCCCAATTCCTGAGCCATTTGAGTTAAGCGCTTGTCGAGGCGGCGGCACAGCAAATTAGTAATCGCTGGACTTGCGGGAGAACCTTGGGGCAAATGGCGTTCTGTAACTGCGACAAAGTAAGTTTTGCCGTCTAATTCCAATTCTTCAACCTCCGGTTCCGTACACAACAATCCGAAGATTGTGGCGCCAGCTTCGGAATATCCAAAAGATTGAAAAAGCCCCTTAACTCGCCTGTACGAAATTGAGGGAAAAAAGTCTTTTAGGTCGAAGTTGATAATAACTTCCGAACCTACATGAGGTTGAGCGTTGGTGACAATTGAATGATGCGATCGAAAACCCTGTGCCGCGCCGTGCAATTCGAGTTTTTCGAGAATGTTGGCAAGTATCCAGTGCTGTGCTTTTTTGAGGCGGGGCATCGGTGCGGAAATGAGTCTTTCTCCGCCAGTTTTCTTGGGTATTTTAAACCGGATGTAGTGGGAAATATGGGAAGTTTTGCGGGAAAAAGCGAGAAACCGCAATTGTCCGATGCTGATGTCCATCGCCGCTGCTATTTCTGCTGCTGTATTGCCAAGCGGTAACTGATAGCTTTGCAAGCGTTCTACATTGCCGTTTGTGCGATCGAGTCCCGCAGATACACCGTCACCGAGATAGCTAATTTCTTGCTGTTTTTTTTGCCGCCAATTCTCAGCGCGTTCTTGCCGTTCTCTTTCCCGGCGTTCCTTAGTTTCCTGCCGTTTGCGCCGGGATTCGGCAAGCCGCTGTTGCAGCATTTCCTTGCGGAGTGCTTTCTCGTTTTGCAGCCGCGAACTTTCCCTGCGCAGTTCGCCTAGTTCTCGCTGAATTTCCCCGATGCGGCGAATTTCGTCGGCCGGATCTTGGGGAATTTCGCCTTGTGCGGGCCAGAAACCGAGGCGGATCATTTCTTCGAGAATGAATTCTTGTTTGCTGCTAGAACGGATGCGATCGTACAATTCCTGGCGAGTGCGCGGCTGGTCAGTCATATCGATTTTGGATTTTGGATTTTGGATTTTAGATTTTGAATTGTAAAGGAAAAAGGAATCTTCAGGTTATGTTTGTGCAATTAAGAACGTCCTAACCGTTTTGGCAGTTGCCCTATTTTCCAGTTTAGATCAGACCGCGTTTTTTGAGCCTAGCTAGTGCATCTTCGGCTGCATTTTTTTCCGCATCTTTTTTGCTTTTGCCTTTACCTTCTCCATAGAGTTTCTCTGCAACATACACTTTAGCGAGAAATTCCGGTGCGTGGGGCGGCGTTCCTTGTACCTGAACAGTCCCGTATTTGGGCGGAGTCGTTTCGCCGTTGGTCTGTACCCATTCCTGAAAGCGGTTTTTCGAGTCTACAGTCGATCGAGTTTCCACAACATTTTCGGGAACCGAGTCAAACAGTTTCCACACAAAACCGCGAACTTTGTCCATATCTTGCGTATCGAGATAGTAAGCACCAATGAACGCTTCAAAAGTGCTACTGAGCAAATTTGGATTGGTAATCCCACCTTCTCGATAAGCTCCTTTTCCGAGTCGCATTTTTAAGTCCAAATCTATTTCAGTAGCAAATCTGGCTAATTGTTTTTCATCTACCAATGCAGAACGCCGCCGAGTAAGTTGGTCTTCTCCCATTTCAGGATGGCGCTGGTAGAGATATTCACCGCTGAGAAAAGTCAGCAAAGCATCGCCGAGAAATTCTAAGCGTTCGTTGTCTTCTTCGCGCAATGTGGGGTTTTCATTGACGTACGAACGGTGGGTGAGCGCTTGGCGCAGCAGTTTGTCATTGTTGAATTCGGGAAGGGTCATTTGTATCTCTTTTGTTGGATTAGTTAATTGCATGAAAACTTGGTAATTGTTACTGCTTTTGGAGTTTAGTGTAATGATGTTGACGGACATGAAAGGGCCGCAGACAGCGGTTGGTTTGGAGAATCTAGTTTATCAAATAAACTGGATTTTTGCTATCTGCGGCGAGGTAAATCTACACAAATTTAGGCGGTCTGTTTGCAAGTCTGTATCGACTTCGGCAATTCATCGATCAAGTAAAATCGATCGGCAAGCTTTTTGAGATTGTGACTATCATTACCTTTGCGGGCAACAATTATTACCTCCTTCCCCTTGTCTTGCAGCTCGTGAATCAAAATTTCACCGTAGCCGTCTCCAGACACAATAATAAATGTGTGTGGGTATGAACTCCTTGAAGCCTCGCTACAGCAGTTCATTGACAAATAAAAGTCTACAGCATTTTTAATGTTTAGGGATACATCAAAACATTCAAAATTTAGATAATTCAAAGTTTCTTGTGTGGTCTTATTTCTCTGTTTCCAATTGTCGTAAACTTTTTGATTGACTACATATCCTAGTTCACTAGCAAAGAGTAATAAATCTTTGGCTCGTTTGTAATCAGGGATGTTCTGATAATCCCAATAAATAGAAACTAAAGGCTGAGACTGACTTTTTTGTTTGCCTGTGGTTCGATGATTGTCTGTCATTGGATCGTTCCGAAAAAAGGGTGAACAGACAGCATCAATAAATTACCCATCTAGCACAAAGTATTGTTTTTGGGCTTGCTCAAAAATGAGATTTCCCATTTAACAGATTCCTCTAACGACAAACGATGAATTTAGTTTGTCCTTGTTTGGTTAGCGTCTCAGCGAGATGATGAGTTTATTTCGGCTAGGGGTTCTAAAAACCCGTTGATATATACATTTAAATAAATGTTGTGCCAGCCGAAATAAACTCATCATCTCGCTGAGACGACTTAACCAACACTCCTTGCTTTTGAATGAGGTTGTTTATCTCAGCTATACTACTTTGATGATGCCACGTTAATTCTAAAATGTCGAGAGGTAATATGATTTATTTTTTGAGCTTTATTTTATCAACCGGACTTATGCGCTGCGACAAAAGAAACCGGGTTTTTTGTCGAATCTGCGGGATGCAGCGAAGTATTTTCGTAAAAAACCCGGTTTCTGGCTACTCGTGGATGAGTCCCAATTGTCAGCTATAGTCTATTAGGGGAAATATTACACCAAATCGGATGATACCATAATCCTAAAACAGTGTAATTTTTCCCCTATGTTGCTTGCGTTGCAGAACGTCGCGACGCGACAAATGGTTTAGCTGGCTGAGTGAGTCAATGGAAGCTTGGGATTTTTGCCGTCGGTGGTTCCACGCCACACAAGAAGAAGAGAAAGCCAGAGGCTACAAAGCACGTTGCAACCTGCTTCTGGTAAAGGTTTTAGGCGTCAATATTGATGCCGTCAAGCGGTGGGGGCCGGGTTTTGAAAAAATGCCAGACCACCACCAGCGTACCTTGTCCTACGCTGACACGCTGCGAGAAATGATCGAGGTTGCTGGCAAAAACGAAGATTTTTTGGAGGAGGTACTGGAACGAATCAAAAATAAATCTCAAATAATAGGTGAATAATTACACTAATTTTGTGACTGTGAGGGGCTGGGTGTTGTATTTTTTGGATGTAGCACTCAACTAGGAAAAGCATTTAATGACTGTGACACAGAGTTTTTTATCCAATTCCAGCAGCGCCGTTACTCAACTTCCCGCGTTTCTGCTAACTCCCGACGCAGCAAACCCTGAGAAAGAACCCCTAAAACATCTGCTGATAGGTTCTCCCCAAGCTGTCAGGAGTACAATTCACGTACTCCACGCGCGCGGTTACGCTGAGGTTGGTGTCTGGAGCCCTCTACTACCAACTGCTAAAAGTGGTGAGGTGATGAGTATTTTTGTGAAATACCTTCGCATCTAATAGATTCAGTCAGAAACCGGGTTTTTGGAGAAAATCCTTCGCAGTAGTCCACCGATTAGGTAAAAACCCGGTTTCTTTGGCCTTAATGCGTAATACCAAATCCGGGTTATTCATCCCGTTATTCTTAAGTCCGCGTAGGCGGACTTCGTTTGTATAGACGCGGTTTCAACCGCCGAGTTTTATCGGGTATGAAACACTGTTGTATGATTTTTGATAGTTGGTATAAGCGAACAATATTTTTCTGACATCCCCAAGCATTTCAGCGCCGAGATTGTCGAGTAACTAAACCGTAAATAAAAGCATCCTTAAATGCTAAAAAAATCAACAAAACATGAAGTAAAAATTGCTGAAATCCCAAAATAGGATCTAGCCGCCAACCTTGAAACAATAAAATAAAACCGCTGACTGGCAACACCCCAACAGCCATGATGCCTTGAATGATGTAAAGTATTATGCCTGTACTGCCGATAATTTGCGATCGCATTCCCGAATTTACTATAGCTGTCACTAGATAAGCCACCGCCAAAGCTATATCAACTAAGCCCAGAATTGACATCCAATTGATTGCTACATTTATCATCCCTCGAACCCTCTTAACAAACACAGTCCAGGACGCACGGGCGGTCAGAAACCGGGTTTTTCGCGTCTCCTTCGTTGTAGTCCACAGTAAGGGTCAAAAACCCGGTTTCTTTGGGCTGCACGCCAAGTCATGAAAACAAAAAAAAATCGCGCGCCGCCACTGGTTGCCCCTTCGTAAACCCCTCAGGACTAGACTGCTCAACTCCAGCGGGGCCGGGTACTGTGGGTCGTTGGCTTCGCAGAAGCCACACCGCAATACCAACAGTACCCGAAGCCCCGCACAGTCAAGAGCAGGCTAGTGATGCTTGTCTAGACTAAGCGCAAGGACGGCGATCCACCGCCCGGATTGCAAGGCTGTTTACCAATTTAAACGCGCGATTTATTAAGTTATTGACACTGACGTGCGTGTTGCATTCGCAGCGCTAAAATGTGTTCGCAAGGGCCTTTGTACAGCTTGTTTTGCTGGTGCCAATTACAAGTACATTCTGCCTCAATTATACGCTCATCGGCATCAATTGTCAAGTGCGGATTCAAGGTTTTTTCCCGGTCTGTGACACTGCCTCGCACGGTGAATGCACCGGAAGAATCGCTGGTAAAATCGGTCACTTGTACCGCATTTTCACTCAAGAAAAGAGTTGCTTTTGATTCTCTTTCGTTGGCAAATCTCAAACGTTCTAAGGGCAAAGGTTCTCGGCTCAATTCCCGCACTCGGTACACCTGTTTGTTCAAATCGTAAATTGCCCTTCCCGCTTGCGTGTAGGCACTCAATGCACCCAACACTGACGCCCGATTTAACTTCAGTCTGGCGGCCAAACTGTCAGCAGTTTCTACCCAATTTTCTTTGAGTGCATCAAAGATTAATTGCTGCGTCCAAGCATCTACATCGGCGCGCGGGGCCATTAAATCAAAGTTACCGGATTGCGACCAATCATTGGCACTCCATCCCGACAATCCTAGGGTAAATGACATATCGCCCAAATCGGCGACGTAAAAAGAAGGCATTCCCGTTCCTAACAGGTGAACTGTGAACTTTTTGGCGACGGGAATCAGTCTTTCGAGAATGTGAAGGCGGCGCCTTCCCCAAACTCGAATTTCCTGTGCTTGCGAACCAGTATAGGGCGATCGCGCGCAAACAACTTCCGTACCCCACGGATCGAAAATCACCCGCACCGGTTCCCCCGGATTCAGGATGTAGCGCATACTGCGCGGGCCTTGTTTCTCCTTGTGGCGGCGCAAAACAAAACAAATATTGTGGATGTCCATCGGGTGCAAATCAAACCGCACCGCCGGCAAAGACATCGCCGAACTAACTTGCAAAAATCCTCTCACCCAACTGTCAGGTAAGTCTATTTTGACTTCTTTAAAAGTCTCTTCATGCACCGTTTGAACTTCAAAACCCGAGGGATCTACTTGCAGCGAAGTAGTCTTGTAACTGCGGATTTTTTGAAATTCATCATAAAGCGCTGCCGAGTAGTCGATATTAGTCGTGCCGCAAGCAAACTCGCTGATATTTTTAAACACTTCGTAGCTGGCGCCGAGGCGGCCGTAACTCGACTCATCCTGACTGAAACACTCGAAAAATACCTCATCGGGATGTACTGTAATCACCGGATCGAGGACAAACCAAGCATCGCGGTCTTTTTGATAAATGTAGTCAAAGTATTGCTGTTGGGCGCGATAAAAAGGTGCCAGACGTTGGTGTTGACGCCGAGTTAACTCGTTGAACTCTGCTTGCAGCGGCTGAACTTTTTGGGCAACTTTTTGTTGGCGGCAGGCGATTAATTGCCAATCGATTTCTTGCTGTTGGGCTGCCCATTCTTTATAAGCTGTTTTGTCTTTGGGTTTGAAGCGCATATCGGAAACCACGACATCGTGCAAAGCGCTAATTGCTTCGCGAAAAGCGACATTTTGACGCAATTCTCCGATAAAATAAGTGGGCGGACGTTTGGTGTCGGGAGAAAAAGACATTTGCGTGCTGCCGCCGCTTTCAGCAACTTCGGTATTTCCTTTGTAAGAGTAGTTAAATTCCATAATATTTTTTTCAACTAGGTTCGTAGTGAGGACTTCAGTCCGCATCAAATCCGGTTCGTAGTGAGGACTTCAGTCCGCATCAAATTCAGGTTCGTAGTGAGGACTTCAGTCCGCATAAAATCCAGTTCGTAGTGAGGACTTCAGTCCGCATCAAATTCAGAGGACTAAAGTCCTCACTACGAACACTTTATCAAATCTGCCTCCTACATTTAGCATCGATCGCCCTTTCCGACATCCCAATTCCACAAATCTTAACTAAAAATCAACTCCTCACCTCAACCACAGGCTTTACCTGAATTGGCAAATCTATCTGAGGATAACGCCGGCGAATCTTCAGCATAGTCTCAATAGCCGCTGCTTTATCTGCGATCGCAATTGTAGCCGATTGCCTGGTTAAAATATCCGCAACAATCCCGGCCGCCGCCTCACTCTTTTGCGCCTCCGCATCCAGAAACGCAAAAACTCGGCGCTTCGCCACCCTTCCCTGATTCACCCGCGACAAAACCGCGACCAAAAAAGGCGCTAATTCCCGCAATTTCTCAGGATTGCTTGCAGCATAACTCTCCAAATAATTAGTAGCAAACAACTGCATATCCGCCGACGGATGCTCGCTAAACTTCAGCAAATAATCGTGTCCGGACTCATCCTGAAAATAGCGAATTACCAAATCTCTGCCGAATTGCCGCACATCTTCCCGAATGCTGTCGCAAAGACTAACCATAATTTCCGGAGTCCAATCTGCCTCAGTCAATTCCGTGCGAAAAATCCTGGCGGCAAATTCCCGCGAATCATCCCATTTTGCCTCCAGCAGCCGCACGGCTGACAGCATTTCTTGAGAATTGGCGCGAATCGCATCTAGCTTTTGCAAAAACATTTGTCTCGCAGATTCTCGCACCGAAAAAATCTCGTGACTCGCCAGCTTGACAATCTCAATTGTATCAAACTCCGCCGCCCAATTCGTGCTATTTTTCACCAGCACAAATCCGCCTAATTCCTGCGCGACAGCAGACTTAGCTTTCAGCAGCAGCCAAGTCTTGTCCTTATCCATCGCCGACATCCACCCCGGAATATCTTGCCGCAGCAAATCGAGCAAATAACTGTGTACTCCTTCCTGTCTTTCCGGTATCAGCAACACATCAATCAATTCCCCAGCAACCAGCGCTGCAAATTCGGGATATTCGGCGGCCAAACGCCGAATTACTGGTTTAATAGAATTGCGGATGTCGGCCAAAGCATTGACTGCCATTCCTACTATCAAACTTGTCTGAGAACTTGTTAGCGATTCGTCCGGTAATTGACCGAATAACCTGATGCCAATTCTTCGAATTTGTTCGTAGGGCGACGCAATTAGCGATTCGATTAATTCAGACGGCAAATCAGCCGCACCGATTTCGTGATTCAGCAAAATTCTCGCCCCCAATTCCTGAACTTCCGGCACCGGATGCCGCAGCAAATCCAGGATAACTCCCAATCCCAAACTCCGCAGTTGTGGGGTAAAGTTGAGCAGGAGCGTATCGGCGATGTCTTTGGCTACAATTGAGGTATGAGTCGGAATGAATTCTGTTGGTTGAAATGTTAATAAATGGGCTATCAGTTTGCCAATTAGTAGCCTGACGGTTGCAGGGCTGAGAATTGATGAGTTGAGCAACCTGCGGGCAAATTGCCTGGTGTCTGCGTACAAGCTGGTTACTAGAGTAACAATTAATTCTGTATCTGATAAAATGCGATCGCGCTGTTCGTCAATCCAGTCAAAAGCTTGGGTTCTCGCTGGCACAAATATGCAGTTAACCAGCCCTAGAATTACTTCGCGGTGGGCTGGATATCGATGATATCCGTTTTGGACTGCCAAATTGAAACCCAGTTCGGCTGTAACTTCGTAAGGTACAGCAATCAGTTTGATTGCAGTGTCAGCATCTATCCCAGCTAAAAATTGCGGACAAGCTTTCAGCGCTTTCACAGCGAAATGGTGCACCGGGCGGCAGTTGCTGGCTAATAACAATTGCAACAGCGCATCGGGATATTGTTCCCAAAGTTCGGGAAAAGCTTCTTCTCGCACTTCCGGCTCCGGATCTCCTGGTTTGTAACCTTCTCTGCAGCGCCACGCTTGCGAATTGGTAAAATAAGCATAGCGCGGGCTGTTTTCGTAGAGAATGCGGTTAAATGTTAAGTAACCGGCAAAGATATCCCATTCAGATGAATAACTGATTTTATTCCAATTAGAGAAATCCCATTGATAATCAGCATCGCTAGTCCCCTTAGAGCGAATCCACTGATAATAAGTGATCTGCAAAACTGCTTCGGCATCGCTATCAACGTATTGCAGCAAAATGCTGACAGCCATTTTTACATAATCAGCATCGCTTTCTTCGCCTAATTGTTTGAGAGTGCGCCACACCCTTTTAATTAAGTAGCTGCGCGTACTGCTGCTGTAGGCAATTCGGCAATTGGGACTCTGCATTTCCTCTAGAAAACTGCTGTTTGCAGTGTATTCATTTTTGCCTGTTTGTTCGTTGTACGCCCAGTCTTGCTTTGTCAGATACCCGCCACCAGGAATGTTAATATACCAAGCATTGCTGCGGTACATGGCTTTTTCGTCCTCAAAGCGGCGGGCCACAATCGCAAATACTTCGGCGTCGCGACGGTATTCCGCCATTTTGAAGATGTGGCGGATTTGTTTAAAATAATGGGGTTTTAGCGGTGCAGTTTTTAAGATATCCAGTAATGCCGATCGCACAAACTGACTGTCAATCTGGTAAAGTCGATCGAGAACCGCAAAACGACTGCTATCTTCCGTGTCGAGTTCAACTTTCAATGCTGCTGAAAATTCCTCAGCGCTGCCGTTTGCAGCTAATTCGCGCAACTGTGGGGGTAGCAATTCTATTATGGACGATTCTAGGTGCGATCGCGCTTCCTCATCCGCCAACTTCAGCAATCCTTCAAAAGCAATTCTCCTCACAAACTCCGCAGTCGCAGCATCCCGATACAGCCGAGTCAGCGCCTCCACAGCGCCCTCGCCGCCGCACCAACCCAAACTCCAAGCAATACAGTAGTCTCGCAGCGGTTCTCCCGTACCGATTAAGTTAATCAGTCCCGGCCCGGCTTCGGTAATTTTCAGCTCCCCAGCGCGCCAAATAGCCCGTTCCAGAGGCCATTTAGGATTGCCAGCGCCGGCAAGACGGTTCAAAATAGCTTGTTGGCGCGTCTCGGCGCGAGGAAGTTCTGGCGCGGGTGCAACATCAGCAACGCTGGCTGCTTCCTGATAGCCTTTCTTTACCTTTTCCGCGACTAGCTTGTCGAAAACTTTTTCAGCTTTGGCCAAGGGCACTGGTGTATCGGTTTTTGTGCCTTCCTGGAGATTGGCGCCCCGCCGTCCGTAGCGAAAGTTGACCGAGTAGAGGTTTTCGCCGGTTTGACACAAATCGACTTCGTATACTTTATCCGATCGACCGTCCTGAAAATAAAGAGCCGTCCGCTTAATCAATTTCATTGCAGTTTGTCACCATCGCTAAGCTTGTCGGGGCGAGTCCGCGCCCGCAATTCTAACATCCCGCAGACTATCTCATATCCTGGACGATCGATCGACCATAATATCCTGGCCGGGGCGGGTTTACAGGATCTTGGATTTATGCCCGATATCTGGGCGAACCCGCCCCTACCATATTATGGGCCAAGCGTTGCGGAGGGAATCTGCCCCCTCTCCCATTCTCCCTCTCTCTCGCCTTTGTCCACCCAATGTAAAAATATGTTGCAATATTTTTACTGCTGTGTTAAGTTTAGTTACATAAGGTTGAAATACAACGAGGTTTCTGGTTATGGAAAACAAAGACGCAAAAGTAGGCTTCACAGAGTTCGCTGAAACCTGGAACGGTCGTTTGGCAATGCTGGGCTTCGTTATCGGTCTGGCTACGGAATTCCTGACCGGTCAAGGCATTCTCGCTCAAATCGGTTTGATGTAATCAGCTTAAGTCTATAGAATATACAATAACTGTAATTTGTGGCGGGCGATCGACCCCCTTACAAGTGCGATCGCCCGCCCGCCAATAAGTCCCCTTCATTGATAGTGAAGGGGCTTTTGCATTTTTTATTAAAAAATCCAACCCATGGTACAATCAAAAAAATTTTCCGTCTCAATATTTATCGTCAGTCCAACTCCAGCTTTCCTAAGCAATTCCTACAGAATCCAAAATCCTCACTTTAGGAGTTAAAGCTGGAAGCTTCACCAAACCGTCCCGTTTGTGAGTCCGCAGGCTGTTACCTAAAATCATCTCCGACAGATCCGGCATTTCCTGCCAGCAGCGCGAGCAGAACCAATAAACGCGATTGTGGCGAGCGTGGCGTAACAATTGAGAGGAGCAACAAGGGCAACTATTCATGATATTTTAAACCTTCTTTAAGATATGGATCGATAAACCAATTCATTACAGAGATTGATGAATGTCGCTGCATCTCTACTCCAGACACAACAATAAAAAAGCTCTTTTCACTCCAAACTTTGAGGGTCTGGCAAGTAGCACTTTTGGAGGCTCAACAGCAACACCACAATCAAAAGCTGAACGCCCCAAGGGGCCCAAGAGAAACCCCAAATAAAACAACCCAGTCCGCCCAAAGCCACAAGTACAAAAATATCTTGAGAGGTTTGCCAGTAAATCCAGACGGCTGCCAGAGAAACTATCAGTAGCAAAATGTAAGCTGAGGGCATTGTCGTCTTCTCCCAAGGTGTCGGCAAACAGTCAGGATCGATCCCTGACGATGTGCTTAAACTTAAAACTTAAACCTGAAGAACTTATGAAGATGAGCAAGTTGTTACAAAACAAAATAAACTCCTGCCAGATTATATTAAACCTAAAAATCGAGCAGGAAGATTTTGTTTATTTCATTATAGAATTCAGCGCGATCCTCTTCGAGGGCTGCGCTAACGACCTATGCTTCCTCCCAGCCCAAAGCTTCAGCCACCTGAGTAGCCAAAGACATCGGTTCAAAAGGCTTAGCAATCACACTCACCACCCCCAAATCCGCGAACATCCGCCTGTCGCTAGCGAGAGCCTTAGCTGTCAATAAAATTACCGGAATGTGCTGGGTAGCATGATTAGCTTGTAACTGTTTAAAAGTAGTAGGCCCGTCTTGGTCGGGCATCATCACGTCCAAGAGAATAGCATCAGGCTGTTCAGCAAGAGCCTTAGCCACACCCTCGCGGCCAGAACTCGCGGTCAGCACTTCCCAGCCCCCCACCACCTCAAGACTGACTTGAGCGACTTCCCGAATATCTTCCGCATCGTCAATAACCAAGATGCGCTTAGCATTCAAAATTAACATCTTTTTTAGGAATGAGAACTGATCACAGACTAGAGGCCAAATGTGAATGTTTTGTAAAGCAAACTGTTTTACCCGATCGAACTTTACAGTAAAGCTACAAAACTGTAAAATTTTCCCACCCCAAAAATCCGCTTTTCGACCTCCGAGCGCGATTTTTGCCCGATCGCTGCCTCTAGATCCCTCTTTGGCAATAATGACAGTCCCGGACGCACTCGCGACTCCTCGAAACCGGGTTTTTTTTAGCATTTCAGCAGGCTGCAACGAAGTATTTAGGTAAAAAAAACCGATTTCTGCATCCCGGATTGAAGGAAAATTTTTGCATTCATATTTTTTCATAAGTCATGACAAATGAACAATGCCTTCACTTAACTTTGGCCCTCCCGGAGAACTGGCAGACTTAAGAAAAAAGTGCTGCCCTCCCCCAAAACGCTCTCCACCCAAATCCGGCCCCCGTGCTGCTGCACGATACTGCGACAAATAGCCAGCCCCAAACCAGTTCCTCCTTTCTGGCGACAATCAGAAGCATTAACCTGTTGAAAGCGTTCAAACACCATCTCTAGCTTGTCCGGCGGAATGCCCCGTCCTTGGTCTTTGACAGCAATCAGGATCGACGAACTCACTGGTGAGTGCGGATTGACGGCGGCAGGCTCAGGAGACAACAAAGACTGAGACGAGACCAACTTCAACCCAGCTTTTTCTGCCAAATCCCGATCGTGAATCAACTCCCCGCTCAGCCAGATCGTAGCACCCGCAGGCGAAAATTTCATAGCATTGCTGAGCAAATTTGTCAAGGCTTGAATTAGCCGATCGCGAACAGCCAGTAATTGCGCCCCCACAGGCCTCACCGACAGAGTAACTCCCGCCTGCTGAGCCATTCCCTGCATCTCGTCAGCCGCCTGCAACATCAACTCAGCGACATTACAAGTTTGTTTGATAGCAGTGCTGTAATTAGAATCCATCCGCTCTAAATCCAGGATGTCGTTGATCAAGCGCACCAAGCGGTCAGTATTAGTGACAGCAATCTCCAGCATCCGCTTGGCTTTCTGGGGGTGAGCCTCAAGCAGGCCGCTGTTGAGGAGGCCGAGGGCCCCGTGAATAGAGGTCATGGGCGTCCGCAGTTCGTGGCTGACAACAGAGATGAATTCATCTTTCATGTGCTCGATCGCCAGCCGATCGGTGATATCTTTAAAAGTCACCACAGCGCCAATAATTTCGCCTCGTTCTCGCATCGGAGCGACAACGTACTCAACCGGAAAACTGCTGCCGTCTTGCCGACAAAAAACCTCATCCGTGACACGCCGAACCTCTCCGTCAGCCAAGGTGTCTAAAATTTGAGAACTTACTGGGTTCGAGAGTTTTCCCGTCGTTGGTGCGGCGCAGTCTGGGGCAAGTTCAGAGCCGGAATTGATATCTGTTGCAGGTGACATTTGCTCGATCGCCTTTGAGCATTCTGCCGGAGAACGGTGTAAGCTTTCAGACAAAGGTCGATCGATCAATTGCTTCGATTCGCAGCCGGCCATTCTCACCGCCGCCGGATTGACAAAAGTTACTTTTCCCAGTTTGTCCAACCCGCAAATTCCTTCTGCTGCGGAGAACAAAATCATTTCTGTTTGGTGGCGGAGTTGTTCGAGAGCTTTTTCAATTCGCTTGCTGTCGGTGATGTCGCGAGCGATTGTCGAAACGCCCGTTACTGCTCCTGTGGCGTCTTTAATCGGAGAAATCGTCAGAGACACATCTATCTGTTCGCCGTCTTTACGCAAGTGTACGGTTTCGTAATGGTCGATGGTGGCTCCAGCCCGAATATTTTCCAGAATTTGGGGAATTTCCTTGGGGCGTTCGGGAATTGCTAAAATCTCGATCGACTGCCCCTTGACTTCCTGCGCGCAGTAGCCGTAAATCTTCTCGGCTCCTGCATTCCAGCTTTGAATTGTCCCGGCGAGGGTTTGGCCCACGATGCCGTCATCAGAAGACTCTACAATGGACGCTAAGCGCACGAGTTCGTCTTGTGCCTGCTTCTGTTCAGTAATGTCGCGACCCAAAATCACCATACTTTTACGTCTGCCGTTGGGGTGAAATACTGGTACTTTAATCACATCGTAGATTTTTAGAGTACCGTTCGATCGGGGAATCACTTCTTCTCCCCTCGAAAGCGTACCTTTTTCCCACGCTGCTCGATCGCTCACATCGCAGGCTTGTAGAGCCTCCCGATAAAAACTGCTGAGTTTTCCTAGCTGAGAATCTGTGAGGCCCCGATATTCATCTGCTGATAGCTCGAACAATTCCAATATCGCTTGATTTGCCTCCTGCCACCTGCCCTCGCCATCTTTAAAGCAGACAATATCTGGCATAGCATTCATCAGCAAGTCGAGATAGGAGTTTTCTCGCAGTGCAGCTTCTACCTCGGCCCGCTTGGCGATTTCCCGTTGCAGGTTTTCCTTTGCCGTTTGCAGCGAGTCGATTAACAAATTTTCTGTAAAAGTGCGTTCTTTAATTACTTCTTGAAGTCTATAGAGTTCTAGCGAGAGCTGCCTGCGGGCCAACAAATTCTCTACCCGCAAGTGCAGTTGGGCGGCATCTACGGGACTTACTATCAAATCATCAATTCTGCCTTCAAGTTGTTTGGATCTCCGCAAAAACTGCTGCTCGGAAAGAGTCGGCGCTGGGGAGTTTATCAATAGCAAAAACGGTAAAAAACTAGGCTCCGCCGCAGTTTTAAATGTTTCAACCAGCGGCCCGATACGATCGAAGTTTGCCTCGTCGAGAATGCACAAGTCAAAAGCTATTTTGGGAAGAATAAATTCTGAGTTCGGTTCGGAAGTCCAATCGAGTAGCATCACCTCATGCTCAGTGTTGAGGTGTGCGATAGGCAAATGTTGTTGGTGGCGATCGATCGAGAGCAAAATGCGGCTCATTAGTTTGATGATTTCCCAATGACTAATGATTTGATGTCCGGTAAATTCACCCATTATCAGGTTTGTAGTCAGGACTTCCGTCCTCTGTTTTGGGATGATTGAAGTCCTGAATGCGAACCAATTTTATAGCGGTCGATCGACCGGAGGCGATCCGACCTATCGAGGTAAAAGGCAGCCGGAGCTGAAGGCAGAAGTCAAGAAAAACTGATAATTCTTGAATTTTAATTGTTTGTTAGGTCAAACAATCACCGATCTCAAATACGGCAACATCGGAATTATACCCTGCAAGCCGTCCCAGCAGATCTCTGTCGATCGCGGGCGAGGGGACGCCAGCACGCGATCGAGCGAAAATTATGATGCCCGCCCAAACGCAAACCCGATGATGAGGGCAGGACGTTGGACGTTCGCGGGCGAGGGACAGCAAAACATGATGGCAGGACTAATGACTAACGATCGGGTTCGCGGGCGAGGGGACGCTCGCACTAACTAATGACGGCAGGACAACTGACAACTGACTACTGACTACTGACTACTGACAACTGACTACTGACTACTGACAACTGACAACTGACAACTGACAACTGACAACTGACAACTGACAACTGACAACTGACTCTTTATGGCATTCCAATTCCAATCAAAGTATCTTCCGGCATACAGGTAGAATAGCGCTCCCCGGACGATAAAACCGCAATCAGCCTCATTTGCCAGTCGGGCATAATGTGCAAATCCGCCCAGGGCACAGCTACCTCCAAACATTTATCCAGTCCCACTTGGGCGCGGCTGATGCGGGGATGCCACTCATCGCGCTCTCCTGCTTCCTGAAACCAAATCGATTTGGTGAGCAAATTAATCTCTAACTGATGGTGGAAGCGATAGTTTATGGGTGCTTCATCGGGTACACCTGACAGCGGAATCAGACTGTTGTGCATGGTGCGATCGGGATAAAACCAAAACAAATTTAACTCCGGCGGGCAATCAATGCCCGGCCGCACCCCAGCCTTGAAGTCGGCGCGAAGGTAAAAATTCAAGTGATCCACCCCGTACCAAAGCCGCTGAATTGCCGAACTCCGGTGCATGGTACCCCTTGCTCCCCCAACTTCAATCCGGCCGGCTTTGTCCCAATCCTGTTCGTTACCGATACCGTCGATAATCGGGTGAATAAAGCTCAGCGGTTGGTGGTCGCCTTGAACCTCGTGTGCCTCTACTTGTTGCAGCACATCCGGGGGTACAGGCTCGCCGAGAGCTTCGTAAATTGCAGCTACGTGTTCGCGGAATAGCCGATCGAACATAGCATCTTGATTCGACGTATGGCCTTCGCCAAACCACCAGAACCAGTCGGAACCTTCCGCCGCATAAAGCGCTTCCCAAGCTTCGGGATTGCTCTCTTCCGTAGCTTCTGGATGGTTCGCCAGCATTTGTCTCGCGGGCCCTAACAAGTCCCAAGCGCGATTTTTCGCGGGATCGCCGATCCAAGTTGTCAGGGAACCGTCTACCCAGGAACCGGTATGCAGTTGGGCGGCGGGTATTGTTTCGGTGGCTGGGAATTTGTCGAGAAATTCCGAGACAGTGACTAATTTGATATCGGGATTGTGACTGAGAGTTTCATAGAGGGATTCTAAGAAGGGTTTGCCATCTTGGGGATAGAATTCCCAGCAATTTTCGCCGTCTAGGGCGATCGTCACCAACCACGGATTTTCTAAAGATGTTTTGCCGTCCGGTTGTCGGTGTTTGAGAGTTCTGCCGATCGCCTCCAAGTGTCCCACCAAATCCGACGCTGCCTTCTTCGGTTCCATCGAACCGTAGGTAAAACCAATCAAATCAGACAATCTGTGGTCTCTAAATACGATCGCCAAATCACCGTCAGGAGTTTCTAAACGATAAGGGCGATATAACAATTCTGGTTCGCAAACATTCCCCGCCCCATCGCGGTGAAAAAAGTGTTTAATTGTCCACCCCAATACCGCCTCATCCGACACTATCCATTTAAAGCCTTGTTTAGCAATGTAGGGCAAAATTTCCGGGCTAACTGCCTGTTCCGACGGCCACAAACCGCGCGGTTGGCACTCAAATCTGTCTTGATACATATCCCAGGCTTTTCTCAAATGTCTCGGAATATCTTCAGCCCACTGGAACCTATGTTCTGGCAGAGTCATGTTAGGAATCGCTATGCGGCCGCCGTTAGTGTCAGCCAGCAGCGGTAAAATCGGGTGCGTGTAGGGGGTCGTGGAGACTTCCAACTGTCCCTGGGCTTGCATTTTACGGTGCTGGGGAATGATTCTGGCGAGGATTTCTTTTTGTTTTGAATAGATCTTTTTGCGGTCTGCCAGATTGAAATTTTGTCCTTGTTTCAGCCACCCTGCAATCTCGGGGTCGTCCCAAAACAGCGGGTCAATCCAAGCTAAATTGTGCCACGCCAGCAAGTCGCTAAAATCCTGCACTTTCCAGTTTGTCAAGCACCACTGAATGCCTTTTTCTTGCCGCTGAGTGTAGAGTTGAGCGTAGCGCGGATGTGGCTGAATCAGGGTGTGGTAGTTGGCATCAAAGAAGTGCTGTAAAATGAACTCTTGTTCTGCGATGTTTAAAGTTTCGGCTGCCTTGAGAGTTACCGCCAAGTAAGGGTCTAATGCTTGGTCGGCGATGCAGTCTTCTATCTGCAAAATCAAGGACGGAACCAGGTTTACTGTTTGATGCAGTTTCGGGTATTTTTCCAGAATCAGCACTAAATCCAAGTAGTCTTTGACTCCGTGCAAGCGCACCCAAGGCAGTCGATACTCGGATGCTCCGGCGCTAGTTAACGATCTTGATTTGTAGAGGGGTTGGTGTTGGTGCCAAATGAAGGCTACGTAAAGTGGATGAGACATTAATTTTGGTAATGGGTAATGAGTAATTATAATTGGTAATTGTAATTGGTATTTTGTAATTCTGTCTGGGAGTCATAACTTCTATCTTTAGGGTGATGCACAGCGCACCTTGTCGGGTGCATCTCAGTTTTGCTTTTAATAGTGCTGTCCCCGCTCGCTTAGTTCTATAAGCAAGCGAGCGGGGACAGCACTGTAAAAAAAATGTTTTTTGCAAAAATCAGATGCTCCCCAACTTTTCCCTATTAAGTAGCGCTTCCAACCTCTCAATTACAGGTTGATGCTGCACACATTACCACCATCGAGTAGCACATAGAACTACTTTTTGGATCTAGGGCTTTCATTCAATTGATAGTTGACCGCTTGAGGGCGACCTCTAACTGGAAGGAAGAGGATTGGAGTAATGAATAGTCTTCTTTTAATTTTTCCTTACAAGGGAGAGGCTTTCAACCAATTCTTTCTGGTAATTGATAAATAGTAGGTAAAAGTCAATAGCCAACATTCAATAGTCAAGATTAAACTAACTAATGACTAATGACTGCTGACTATTGACTAATTACATTACCTGTTCGACTTCGGCAATTTCTGGGATGGCCTCGCGCAGGCGGCGTTCAATGCCCATTCTCAGAGTCATTGTGGAACTGGGACAAGAGCCGCAAGCTCCTTGCAGTCTCAGGTGTACTACTGGGCCGTCGATTTCTACGAGTTCGACGTTGCCACCGTCGGATATCAGGTAGGGGCGCATTTCATCCAGAACTGTTTCGACGTTATCTCTGGTTAGTGCTAGTGTCGTCATATTTTTGCCTCAAAAATTATTCGTACAATTGACTTAGTTCGATCGTACCGTTACTTGCGGCTAAATCAAGTTGAGTCCGATACACTAATCGCAAAACCCGCTTTCTCCAACAAAACGGATTTTGCAATTAATACCCGTTCCAAAAATTAATGCAATCGAAAATCACCAACCAAAAAGGGTATAACCTTAGACTACTGCTGGTTCTAGCAGTTTAACGTTCGAGTAGTTAAACTCGGTTGTTGTCAGTTGGCCTTTTTCTTTCGATCGCACTACTTGCTTGGTCATGACATAATAGTCGCCTATCTTGTCAAAGGTGTCTTCAAATTCCAGTTCTCTGATGATTTCGTTGGTTTCTGGGTTGCGGAAAACGGCATCGTAGTGGCTGGCCAAAGAACCTTCGGGTGTCTCTAAGCTTTTGTGCGTGTCTATGACGAAAGCCATGCGGCCCATCACCCGGCTGACTTGACAAATGGACAGACCTCGGATTTTGTAATTAGATCCCATGGAGTCGCCTTGCACTAAAATATCCACAGCCTCGGTACTGTCCTTCTCGCCGAGGGTGAAGCTGTTTTTGCCGTGGGATTTTTCAAATGTCGATCGCTTGCGGTGGGTAACAATGTCCCGCATTTGGGTGTAAACGCTCTGCTTGACTTCCTCGTCTGCTATGCCGCTGACTTCCACTGTCATGTCTGGAGAAATGGAAACATGACCCGTATATACTTCGTCGCCTTGTTTGAGTTCAATATCGGCGCTGTAACCGGGAAAGTTGGCATCCCAGGTGTAACGGTGTTCGTAAGCAGCGCGAAACAAATCGCGAGCGTTGGCTGGCTCTGTCATAAATCTCTCTTTCTATTTACACCCATCTAGTTTAGCTTAACCTCTCCTGTGCCCTGCATTCACCGCATAGGCGGGTTCCCGACTCTCGCGATCGCCCTCTGAGAGGGTGCTGCGGGGCTGGCCATGCGATCGCCACAAAAATTTAGCCAAAACCGCCGGAATCCCCACAGCATATCGGTACTCCGATTGGTGTTGGGATGGATAGGCGGACTGAGATCCCCAACGGAGTCAGTCAATAGATGTATTGGACAGACGATCGATCCACTCTTCTACCATCTGAGCGATCGTTTTTTCGCTTTGCACTAGCTATAGTCCGCTGTCTGGTTGAGCCTTTGCTCAAATAGTCGAATATGCAGGTTTTTGTCTGTGATGTTGTGTTGCCATTGCCAATACATTAATGCTACCATCATCAGCAAGGAGACAAGCAAATGAGAACAGCTTACCAGTACAAACTTCGACCAACAAAATACCAAACCACAGAGCTAGACAGGTGGTTGTCAATGTTGTGCGCCCAGTACAATTACTTGTTGGCCGATCGATTCAACTGGTACGAGCAAAATCGCTCTCCTGTTAACGCTTGTCCATTGGTTTGTCATCTTCCTGAGTTAAGGGACAACCCAGACTATTTCAGCCAGAAAAAGACTCTACCCCAACTCAATAAAACTCATCCTTGGTACTCCCAAATCAATTCACAAGTACTTCAGGATGCAGTCAAACGAGTTAAGGTAACATTTGACAGATTTCTCAAAGGCGACAGTAACGGTAAACGCAGTGGCCAACCAAGGTTTAAATCTCGCAACCGCTACAAAACCTTTACCTATCCCCAGATGAAAGAGGGATGCTTGCAGGGTAATCGGATTAACTTACCGATGTTCGGTAAAGTCAAGGTAGTTCTACATCGCCCCATACCAGACGGGTATCAGGTGAAAACGGCTTCCGTTACCAAAAAAGCTGATGGATATTACGTAACGCTTTCACTCGAAGATAAAGCAGTACCGGAAATCAAGCCAGATTTCAATCCAGATAACATTACTGGGATTGATATGGGTTTGAAAGAATTATTGACAACTTCTCTTGGTGAAACCGTTGCTATTCCCCAACATTACCGTAAAGCTCAAAAACGCTTGCGAACGATCCAGAAGCGCGTGTCACGCCGTAAAAAAGGCAGTGCCCGCAGGCAGAAAGCAGTCAAGCAACTGGGGAAACAACACAAAAAAGTTGCAGACAAACGGAAAGATTTTCACTTCAAGACAGTGAATTGGTTGCTATCAAAATATGACGTAATTGCACATGAGAATTTAAACGTCAAAGGGCTAGCTCGAACCCGATTGGCTAAATCTGTGTTGGATGCTGGGTGGTCAAGCTTTCTGTTGATACTGGCCAGCAAAGCCGTAAATGCTGGTTTGTCGGTAGTCCCAGTCAGCGCTCACAATACCTCACAAAATTGCTCTGATTGTGGCGAGAAAGTACCCAAAAAACTGCATATTCGTTGGCATGACTGTCCTCATTGTGGGTGCTCTCTTGACCGCGATCGTAATGCAGCTATTAATATCAAAAACAGAGCGGTAGGGCATTCCGTTCTTAAAGCTCAGTTAACGTCCGTTAGCGAAGCGTCTCCGAAGGAGATAGCAATCGCTGGAGTCACTGAGAAGCCCGCATCATATCTGTACTCAGATTGATGTGGGAGTATGTCACTTATAGGTTATCTAGAAAAAACTTGTGTCCGCTTTTGAGAATTTGCACCTGTGGCAACTATCAGATTCCCTCATTAATAAAATGCTAGAAACAGTCTACAAACACTTAGAAAATTTGCAAGAACAAGCTAGCAAATTGCCACCGCCGCAACAGGCAATTTTGACAAAAGCCGTGGAAGATTTATCAAATTGTTTGCAAGAACTGGCAGCCAGCCGCCAGTTTGAAAGCGCGACACATAATGCTGCAAAGTTAGTTGAGGCGGAAAATTTAAATCGCCTTTTAGAACGCACTGTCACCCAGCAAGTGGCGCAACTCAGAAAGCTACAAGAGCAGTTGAACGAAGAAATCCGCCAGCACCGCAGGGAGAATCAAGCATTAACTAAAAGCGAAGCGAAACTTCAAGCTACGCTTCGCAATTCCCCCGATCTAATTACCATTGTCGGCTCCGACGGGCGAGTCCGATATCACAGCGCAGCCCTAGAGCGAGTTTTGGGTTACAAGCCAGAAGAGAGAATTGGCAAGTTTCACGGCGAGTTAATGCATCCAGACGATTTGCTGAATTGGAAGGCATATTTTGGCAAGTTGCTAGAATTTCCTGGAGTTGGGGGTAAAATTGAATATCGCAAACGTCATGCTGAGGGTTCTTGGATCTACTTTGAGGCGATCGGCAACAGTTTGCTTCACGATTCTACCGTGCAGGGAATTATGATTGTTTCTCGGGAAATTGGGGAACGCAAGCAAGCAGAAAGCGCAGTCCTGGAGTCGCAACGGCACTACCAAATTATGTCACAGATTACTTCGGATTTTGCCTATTCTTTTCAGGCACTTCCCAACGGTAACTTTGTTTGTGAGTGGGTAACGGAAGCTTTGGCGCGCGTCAGCGGTCATCTTCCTGAAGAGTTAATTGCGTCGGGCTGGTGGAGCTCAAATATCGTTCACCCTGATGACAGGGAAATGTTAATTAAACAATTAGAAGGGTGTACTTCTAGAAGTATGGGGGTCAATGAGTATCGCATTGTTAACAAAAATGGTGGTGTGCGCTGGGTGCGGGACTCCTGGCAAGCGGTTTGGGACAAAACTGAAGGGCGGGTTGTCCGTTTGTGGGGCGCTTGTCAGGAAATTACCGATCGCAAGCAAGTAGAGTTGAAACAGCAACTTGTTAATGAAGTTTTGCAAGCGCAGATAGCATCGGCACCCTTGGCGATTAATTGTACCAGCAATGACGGCAGCACCCTGGTCTGGAACCGCGCCGCCGAAGAACTTTTTGGCTGGACTGCTGCTGAGGTTTTGGGGCAACCATTGCCGAATATTCCTGAAGGACAAAAGCAGGATTTCTACGCGCTGCTGAAGTCTGTGGGTAATGGCAAACCGGAAAACGGTTTGGAAGTATCTTTGTTGAAAAAAGATGGTAGTTCGATCGATCTTTGGCTTTGGGCCACACCCGTACAAGATGCAGGTGGCGAGACACTAGGCAGTATCAACATATTTTCTGACCTTTCAGAACGCAAGCGCATAGAGGAGGAGCGCCAAAAACTAGCATCGTTGAAAAATATGGAAGAACCTTTTTGGGCGCGCTATGTCAGCCGCCCGCCAACCCAGAAAAAAAATGGCGATCGGTAATTCCCTTAAGCATAAGTTATACCAATTTGAAGAAATTTTGCAGAATCAGAAATTAGAAATTTTCACCTGTAGGGAAACGGCAGGGCGCCGTGTCCGGCCGAGAGTTAGGCCTGCCGGACAGATAATTTCTATACGGTTAATAACCGTAGCAGCAATTTTTTAAATTGGTATTAAAAACAATTACAACTGCCAAGCAGCAATCTTCTGCTGCCGATATCATCTCCAGTAAAATAACCGTTATAGCGTTGTAGTAAGGAAGTCCGTTTTCTGAGTTTTATGAGGACGGACTCCTCACTACAAAGCTATTTGAGCGGTCGATAAATCGCACATAATATAATAAATACACCCTGATGTTACCTTTATTCGTTACTATGCTGTGCTAGACAAAATCCTAATGACCTAAAAATAATTTAGTAACGTGCCATCGAAGTTATTGAGCAAATCTATAGATGCAAGTGTCAGATTTTCGAGGCAGAAGACTTGTCTGCATGATAAATATTCAACTTTTTGAATGCGGGAATTAAATCTTTACTGGTGTAGAGATTTTTGCTGGCTCCTCAAAGCGTCTAACTCTACGTGAGCCTGACAAGCTTTACTAGAGTCAATACAATCTAAGACATTACCAATTACCTTAGAAAGGTGCAAAGCCGAACTGTGAGCTTGCTGGATAAAAGCTCTCTCCTCTATTGGATCGTCCGCCATATCGTCTACAGTTAGTTGTAGATAGCCAATAATGTGATTTAGTGGAGTGCGCAGCTCGTGGGATGCGGTTGACAAAAACTCCTTTTTGAGCTGGGACAGTTCTTGTGCTCGCTGGCTGCGTTCTTGGTAGAGCGTGGCTAGGGCGATCGCACTTCCGACTTGATCGGCAAGTTCTTCTACGAATTCGATCTGGCCTTGAGTCCAAGGTCGATCGGCATTACCATCATTCCCCGACAATCCGCCCTCGCACCGATGCAAGCTAATTATGCCATTAGGTTGGTTTTGATAAGCCGTAGCCACTACTAGCACCGAGTGCCGATCGAAAGGATCGTTGGCTCCTAACGATTCTACTACCACCGGTTTGAGGGTGGCTAGAGCTTCCTTGATATGAGGTGCTGATGTCAGCGAGATTTCCACTCCCAACATGGGTAAAAATGGTTTTTGGCAGTATTCGGCAGCTACTTTAACTTGCTGGCTAAAACTTGGATAGGGACAAATGGTGCAGCGGCTGACACCTAATGTTTGTCCCAGAGAGTTAACTGTTTGCTGCCAAATGGTATCGAGATCCAAAGTTCGACGAATCTTTCTGCCAATTTGGAGCAAAAGTTTTTGCGATTGAGCTGATATTTGCTGATTCATAGCAACCCTTTTACTACTAGACTGGCAAAAGTCTAACACTCCACCAACACAGCAGAAATTTACTTAATTTGCCAGGTGCAAACTGTCCAAATAGGGGCTTGCGTAATTACACTTGAATGTTGCCACACCCTGTAAAAAAATACTAGGTATTTTTAGTATCTTTACAATATATTTAGAATTCTCACATAAAATTGAATGCGTCAAGTATTTTTAATACAACTTTACATTAGGGGCTGTGGAAGTTAAATCAGTCCTATGGGGGGTTTATTCGCAGGTGCGATCCCCAGGAGACAGATCGAGACGATCTGTTATCCTACCCTCCTCATACCATTGATGCGAATTTTGCGTGGGCTAGGAAGCGGTGGGCGCGATCGGTCTCAGACCAAAACACCGAAGAAGGGATATTGGGTGCGGATAAAGTAAAAATCGATACTGCGGTGGACGATCGAACTATGTTTGGAGGGAAATTATAAAATATGGATTACTTTTATTCACTAATTGGTACTCAGGGATACACTGCTCCCGACATTATTAAGCGAGTAATATACAGATTTGTCATGTCATAATTGGTCATTGGTAATTGGTCAGTGAATTGGTAAGACAACTGGCAATACACCAAAGTTGAGAACAGCTATAGCTGTTTTTTACCTCTTGCTTCTTGCTTATTCCCTCCTTTGGGTGCGGGGAAAAGTTTTGCTTCTTGCTGATTTGCTCTGACTTGTTACCTCGAACTTCCGCTCTCAGCATCCATCCGTTAAATCCGTCAAATCCCTGAAACTGGTTCGTGCCGGCGAGCCAATACGCTTGGGATAAGCTGTATTGCATTTAGTTTGGATATTTGGGGCCGCCAGGATACCGACCCCACAAGAGTTTTTCTCAAATTAGCCTGTGTTTGGGGCGGGCAGGATGCCCACCCCACAAGAGTTTTTCTCAAATTAGCCTGTGTTTGGGGCGGGCAAGATGCCCACCCCACAAAAGTTTTAATAAAATGAGGGTTCCTCTCTTCGGACAACCCAGAACTGAACCATATTGCCCGATTACCAATGACCAATGACCACCCTTCGACTTCGCTCTGGGTAAAATGACCCATGACCCATGACCCATGACCCATGACCCATGACCTATGACCTATGACCGATGATTAATTTTTAAAGAGCGGTTCTTGATAAAGCGGCACAGTAAAAGTAACAGTAGATCCGAGTCCTTCCCCCATACTGTAAAAATTTACTGTACCCCCCATTGCTTCAATCAGTTTTTGAGAAATAGCCAATCCCAAACCGGTACCGCCGTATTGCCTGGTACGCTCGCCGTCTACCTGAAAAAATGACTCAAATAATTTATCTTGTTTGTCCAGAGAAACCCCAATGCCCGTATCAGCAACTCGGATTTTCACTATTCCGGGTAACTCCTGGTTGTTAACAGTGACTTTTTTCTTAATAACTTCGGCACTGATGCGAATTCCTCCTTCCCCGGTAAATTTAATCGCATTTCCCGTGAGGTTCAAAATTACCTGAAGCAGGCGTTGGTAGTTGCCGTACAACATAATCTCGTCCTCGGCAGCGGGTGTTTTGATTTGAAATTGCAATCGCTTTTGCTGCACTTGAACTCGCGTAAAATTCTCAACTTGCTGCAAAAGTTCGCCGAGTTTGACGGGAGCGAAGTCTAACTCCATTTTGCCAGCTTCAATTTTAGCGATCTCCAAAATATCGTTAATCACATTCAACAAGTGTAATGCCGATCGATAAGCTTCTTCGATAAATTGGTGCGCTTCTTCGGGGTCATCTGCCATGCCGTCCATAACCAGTTTCAGGAAGCCGAGGATGCCGTTGAGGGGCGTGCGGAGTTCGTGGGAAGTATTGGCAAGAAATTGACTTTTAAGTTGGGAAAGAGCGACGGCTTCGGCGCGGGCTTGTTCTAATTCTTGGTACAGTGTAGCGTGGGCGATCGCGCTGCCGACTTGAGCAACTAACTCGCGGGCGAATTCGAGTTCGACAGGACTCCATTTCGGGGAATTGCCGCAGCGGTGCAAACTGATTAGTGCATTGGGTTGGTCTTCATAGGAGGTAGCTGCTACGAGTACGGAATGGCGATCGAAGCGATCGGCGATGGGGGAGGCGTAATCGATTGCTACGGGTTTTAAGGTGGCTAAAGTTTGAATCCACCCCGGCTGTTCGGCTGCGCGCAGTTCTAATCCCAGCATCGAAGAGTAAGCTTCTTGGCGGTACTCAGCTACTACTTTAAAAGTTTTCGATTGGAGACTTTCAATTTGAGCAGCAGAAAGCGGGGGCGATCGATCGCTGGCAATTGACTGTTGCAATTCGGCTGCTGGGGCTGGAGAATTTGGTTGATTTTCCGAGGTAGTGAAGGGGGAGGATTCGAGGTTGTCGCTGTCTTTTTTGGAGGAACAGATGATGCAGCGGCTCGCGTTCAAAACTTCACCCAAACTGTTGACTGTTTGCTGCCAAATTGTCTCTAAGTCGAGGGTTCTGTGCAGGTTTTGAGCGATTTGGGAGATGATTTTGCGATCGATTTCCGAGTAGGGAGTGAGGGCTCTACCGATGAGGCTGGCTGGATACAGGATTTGTTGGCTAGCGTCTGAGGAAGATGGCAAAGCTGGATATGGCATGAATTCTGGGGAATCTGCCGGCAATTCTGCGGGTTTGTCAGACAGCAGCCTGCCCATAACTAAGACTTTTGTAGCTTTGCCGTTTGAGTCGATCGCCGGAGTGACTGTCAAGTCGAAGAGAAAATATTGTCCGGCGTGGCAAAATGGATAGCTGAACCGTTGCGGTACGAGGGTTTCGAGCGCCCGCCGCAGCCGATGGAGATAAGGCGCAGGGGCGATCGGTTGCAGGGTTTCCCTGAGAGGGCGATCGACAATTTGCTCTGCTTTAAGGTTATAGTGCTCGGCTTTTTGCCAGTAAAAAGATAGGTATCGACCCCTGGCGTCTTGGGTAAATACTAATTCTGCCCCTAACTCTTGAAAAAAGGCTGTAGAGGCGAGGCTCGATCGCCGGAAATCGGTGTTAGAGTCCATCAGAGTTGGGGATGAAAGTAGTTCTGATTTATTAATTTTATGTTTTTCTAGCAGATGTTGAAGTCAGAAGGCTTTAGTTATCGTCGCGAAATCGGGCTTTAGTTATCCTCGCGAGATCGGCACTCGACCGCAGGGGGAAATGGCCATTAAGAACCTTCTCACCGTCGGGCGCGGTTGCTATAATTCTCAACTCAAGACTCAAAATTGTTTTGGGCTTCGACCGTTAATTTGTGAGCGATCGCAGAAAGAAGAAGTCCTGCAGGTCGGCGGAAGAAGGAATAAACAATATCAGAGTTCATGTTTCAGTAATTAAGAGCTTCCTAACTTTCGGGCGCGGTTGCTATCTTAATTAACTAAAAAGTTGTCGCCTCTTTAATTAATAATTTCACAGCTCAAAACTCACTCTTCACAACTTTTTTACGCTTCTGCCATTGCGTTTTGAGTTATTAATGAACTAAAAAAAATCTGAATTCTTTAATTCACAACTTAACTCAAAACCCACAACTATTTGTTGTCAGCCGTTTTGGGTAATTAACAAAGCAAAATTAAGATTTAGGAATTAGTAGTCTGCACTGATTAACGATCTCGTTTGAAAATTTAGCCAAAATTTGAGGCTGCGAACAATTCAAGTCGAGGACTGCCGATCGCATTTTGTCCGTCACAATAGAAGAGTTCCGAGGTTTTAAGTTAGCCCAGTTCGCTCCGAACAACCTGTAGCTTTCGCCCTGAAATCTGCCGGAACTCGAAGCCGGAGCTCGCGCGATCGAAATTTCACACCCATAAATTTCATAGCCAGCAGATTGGCGCGTCTCCGGCTTTGACAGGAGAGAACCTCAGTCGTTCCACTCGCCACGGGGCGGGACTGGGGGGGTGCGGCGCAAACTCATAGCCTGATCGTCTTCGCGACGCTCGCCTCTGAGCCACTGCTTGATTGCTGTTTCAATGACTTTGCTGGGGTCATTTGTCAAGTGCTTAATTTGGTCTAGCAGTTCAGAATCGATATGGATAGACAGTTCCACTTTTTCTGACGAACTGTGGGAGGGTATACTTGACTCGCTCATAGTTAAAAAATCCTAGTTTTAATTCTTTAGTTTCAATTCCTTCTAGGAATTTACGCCTTTTTGTTTTGAAGGAAGTGTGTTGAAGGAAGTGATGGCCTACCTCTAGTAGAGATGCACAGCGGATGAAAACCTATATTTTTTACACCCTTACCGTCCCGCTTCCGTCATTTGACCAAATTATCTGCTTCTTGTCAAGCGCTAGCAACTTCTCACCAATATTTTTAAGTTGGCGATCGCCCTCTATAGAACAACCTGACCCCAAAAATCGATACCGTGCCACGTACAAGCGTCGTGAGCCGCCCAAAATTTGAGATCCGAGTTCCTGCTCCCAAATTCACGGAGCTGCAAGAAGTAAATCTCAAATCGTTCTCCTCTAGCGTGACTCTCCTCTAGCGCTCGCTAAACGTCTCGCCGAACGTCTCACGCCGAAGTCTCAAATCTCAAATCGAAAAATGGAAAAATGGAAAATCGACTGACTGGGCTGGGGGTGGAGGACGGATGCTGGCGATCGGGAATATTCCCTACCGTTCAACAGCTTTTTGTACAGTAACAGAGAGAAAAGTTTTTTCCTGGGAGGGCGTCTTGGAGCAACAGGGGATAATCAAGATAGCATAAATACAATGGCTATGTCAACCCATAGCCGAGAAAAAATTAAATTGTATCTAAGTCTCTAAATGACTATAAATGACTGTAGATTGAATGAAGTTTTATAATACAACAAAAGTCAATCTTTTGCCGATAGGTTTTATGACAAACGTTCCTGTATCTCGCATTCGTAATTTTTCGATTATTGCTCACATCGACCACGGAAAATCCACTTTGGCCGATCGCCTGTTGCAGGCGACTGGAACTGTGCAAGCACGGGAGATGAAGGAGCAGTTTTTAGACAATATGGATATCGAACGCGAACGTGGCATTACGATCAAGCTGCAAGCGGCTCGGATGAATTACACTGCCAAGGACGGTCAGGAGTACGTGCTGAACCTGATCGACACTCCCGGACACGTTGACTTCTCCTACGAGGTTTCGCGATCGCTCGCTGCTTGCGAAGGGGCGCTGCTGGTGGTAGACGCATCTCAAGGCGTGGAAGCACAAACCTTGGCAAATGTCTACCTTGCCTTGGGAAACAATTTGGAAATTATTCCGGTTCTAAATAAAATTGACCTACCGGGAGCGGAACCGGAACGGGTAAAAGGGGAAATTGAAGAAATTATCGGTCTGGACTGTAGCGGGGCGATTGAGGCTTCGGCTAAGGAAGGAATTGGTATTGATGAGATTTTGGAGGCGATCGTCGAATTGGTGCCGCCGCCGCAGGATACTGTTGACAAACCGCTGCGGGCGCTAATTTTTGACAGTTATTACGATGCTTATCGCGGGGTAATTGTGTATTTCCGGGTGATGGACGGAAGTGTTAAAAAGGGCGATCGGGTGTTGTTGATGGTTTCGGGGAAGGAATATGTCATTGATGAATTGGGCATCCTGTCACCGACACAAGTACAAGTAGATGAATTGCACGCGGGGGAAGTTGGTTATCTAGGCGCGGCAATTAAGGCGGTAGCTGATGCTCGCGTCGGGGATACGATTACTTTGGTCAAAAAGCCTGCACCAGAGCCTTGGCCTGGTTATACGGAGGCTAAGCCGATGGTTTTTTGTGGCTTATTCCCGATCGATGCCGACCAATTTCCCGACTTGCGGGAAGCTTTGGAAAAACTGGAACTCAACGATGCGGCGCTTTCCTACGAACCGGAAACTTCTAGCGCGATGGGATTTGGTTTCCGCTGCGGTTTCTTGGGTTTGCTGCACATGGAAATTGTGCAGGAAAGACTGGAAAGAGAATACAATTTGGATTTGATTGTTACGGCTCCTTCTGTGGTTTATCAAGTCACAACAATCAAGGGAGAAGTGTTAACAATTGACAATCCGAGCCACTTGCCAGATCCTCAGTATCGGGAGAAGATTGAGGAACCTTACGTGCGGGTAGAAATGCTGTCGCCGGAAACTTATGTGGGCGCGCTGATGGAGTTATCTCAAAGTCGGCGGGGCATTTTTATGGATATGAAGTATCTGAGTCAGGGGCGGACTACCTTGGTTTACGAGTTACCTTTGGCGGAGGTGGTGACGGACTTTTTCGATCAGATGAAATCGCGATCGCGCGGTTATGCGAGTATGGAGTATCACATCATCGGTTATCGCGAAAATCCGTTGGTGAAATTGGACATTTTAATTAATGGCGATCCGGTTGATGCTTTGGCGATGATCGTGCACCGGGATAAGGCTTACAATGTGGGGCGCGGCTTGACGGAGAAACTGAAGGAGTTGATTCCCCGCCACCAGTTTAAGGTGCCGATTCAAGCGACTATTGGCGCTAAGGTGATTGCTTCGGAACATATTCCGGCTTTGCGGAAAGATGTGTTGGCGAAGTGTTACGGCGGCGATATTTCGCGGAAGAAGAAGTTGCTACAAAAGCAGGCGAAGGGTAAGAAGCGGATGAAGTCTGTTGGTACTGTGGATGTGCCGCAGGAGGCTTTTATGGCTGTGCTGAAGCTCGATCGCGATTCGTAATTTGTGTGTTGGGGCGATCGCACTTTTTACCGAAGGGCGATCGCACTTTCAGCTAATAAATGATTGCAGATTACTCATCATCATCCTCATCATCCGGGCCAAATAAGTCGCTAGCCTTACTACCCAAAAGTCCAAAAATCGCACCCACGCCCATATTCCAAGTCGTATTGCAACTCTCAAAAATCCGAACTTGTTGGGGAGATAGACTATCCTTAGTACCAAGCGATACACACACGCCTCCAGAAAGTAAGGTAAAACAAATCACGCTGAAGAAGACTTGCTGGAAAACTGGGGGAATTTGAGGAGGAGTATTTTTAGGACTCATTTGAGTAGATTTGGGTTTAGCGGGTGTGATATTAGATTTAGTTTTCACCGTGGCTACCTTTGATTGAATATGTTTTAATCTTAAAGACTCAAAGCTGGAAAGTCAGCCTGTGTATAGGTTTCAGTTACTATGAGTTTGGTATGCGTTTGGGATGTGTTTGGTTGGCGATGCTCGCTATAATACTTAAAAGGTTTGTAATTTGGCTATGGCGTCGCTCAAAGCATCCGAGGCAGGAATCGAAAAAATAAATATACGTTTTACAGACAAAGGCTGGAGTCGCCAAGACTTAGCCGATCGAGTTGTAATAGGGGAGGGCAAAAAGTCCAAGGAAGGGATTGATATTCAAGTTATTCATAAGTTTTTTACCCAGAAGAGTGTCAGCAGCCAGTATTTTGTGGGAATTTGCAAGGCTTTAGAGTTGGATTGGCAGGAAATTCGAGAACCCAATGGAACGCCACCGCCCCCAATACTACCAAATCACAATCCCATCCCAGAAATAGAACAGCCAAATATCAAATACGATAATCCCTTTCGTCCGACAAGTGGCAAAATAGACGATCGCCGCTTTTTCTTTGGCAGACAGCGGGAAATTCGGCGGGTATTCGAGACTCTGAATAGTGGCAGTAGTGTAGCAATTGTTGGCGAAAGAGCGATCGGCAAAAGTTCTCTGCTACAAGCCATTTACCAACAAGCACCAAATCAACTCCGTCCTCCGCGCCAACCCATTTACCTCAACTTGCAAGATGTTTATGATGAAGATGATTTTTACTGTGCTTTGTGCAGCGAAGTCAATATAGATATAGCGAAGGGATATTTACTAAAACGGGCTTTAGAATCGCACCGACTGCTGTTGCTTTTAGATGAAGTTGAGAAAATGAACTGGAATGGATTTACTAACCAAATACGCGGTCAATTGCGGGGTTTAGCGGAGGGAACAAACGCACCTTTGCGTCTAGTTGTCGCCGCCTGCACCTCTCTCGATACGCTGTTTCCTGACAGTCAAGACCAAAATATGACATCTCCTTTCAAAGGAATTTGCATTGAGGAAACTCTGAAGCGATGGGATGATGAAATCAGTCGCAAATTTATTGCAAGCCGCCTCCAGGCTGATTGGTTAACACCTGTTGCCCAACCCGTGAGTTTTACAGAGGATGAAATTGCGAGTTTAATTGCTGAAAGTGGTGGCTATCCTCAGAAATTGATGCAGTTGTGCTATCAAACTTACGATCGCTATCTTTGCGATCGATCCAATATTTTGTAGGGGCAGGTTCACCAACAATAATTGTCGCCAACCAACAATTCTGATAAACCTGCCCCCACCCAACGACAAATCCCAATCTACCAATAACCAAATATCCAGTAGGGGCAGGTTCACCAACAATAATTGCCACCAACCAACAAATCTGATAAACCTGCCCCCACCCAACGATAAATCCCAATCTACCAATAACCAAATATCCAGTAGGGGCAGGTTCGCCAACAATAATTGCCACCAACCGACAATTATCATAAACCTGCCCCCACCCAACGACAAATCCCAATCTACCAATAACCAAATATCCAGTAGGGGCAGGTTCGCCAACAATAATTGCCATTAACCAACAAATCTCATAAACCTGCCCTCACTCACCCAACGACAAATCCCTATCTACCTTCTTTTCAAACACTGAACGGTATTCGAGCATAATACATAGGCCGGGGCGGGTTTTTGAAATTGTCGATTTTTGGCAATGATTGTTGGTGAACCCGCCCCTACGGAAATAACGCTCGATCGACCTGAAATAATCAGTTACAAAATCAGTTGCCGAACTTCCTTCTGCTATATAACCAATCCTAAATTTTATTTATCTCCACCTATTTTATGAATCAAAACCATCACCCCGTTCCTCGATTAGATTTAGCTCCCAAACTGAAGCGTCCTCTTTCTTTGTCGAATCCTTTAGATTACCTGCGATTGTTATATTGGGTGTTTTTCTTTCCTCAAGCTGTGCGGTGGTATGAGTTTATTTTTGGGGGTGAATCTAATTTAAAAGATGCCAAAACGTGGCGAGAAAGGTGGGATTGGTTGCGTCAAAATCCAGTCCAGCGTCAGTTAATTTTGCAAGCTTTGATATTAATACTTGCTATCACTCTAGGTTTTAATATATTTTTTTTAGGCCTCAGTATTCCTATTAATTGGTGGGTTGTAGTGTTAGGCGTAGGGTTCCCTGTTGCCTATGGCGTGGGGTTGGCCGTGGAGTTCGGCGTAGCATCCGGTGTGGCATTCGGCATGGCGTTCGGCATGGTTTTGGGCATGACCTACGGCGCGGCCTCCGGCATAGCGTCCAGCGTGGCGTCCGGCCTGGGGTTAGGCCTGGCATTAGGTATTAGCTTGGGCGTGAGGTCAGGTGTGGGAGTGGGCGTGGCGTCTGCTGTAGGGATGGGTGCGGGGTTGGGTGTGGGTTTGGGCGTATTGTCCGGTGTGGGTTCCGGCGTGAGGTTTGGCGTGGCGTTGGGCTTGGGGTTAGGATTGGCGTCAGTCGTGGCGATCGCACGTCCTGAAAATTGGCTGTTCGCTTTACCGTCTATCCTACTCCAGCGCCAACAGCAAAATAGACAATTTCCTCACATTACCCCGCTTCCCCTTCCTTACCTGTCTGCTCAAATAGCTAATTGGCTGAGGCGGGATTGGGAAACAGGATTGCACAACATTGACGAACTACTAAAATTTACTCTTCAGTTTATCCCGGTTATTAAAGCTGTAAATTGCGTACTAGCAGAGACACCAAAAGACCAAATCATCTATCGCCTCGCTCAATTATCAGAAAATCCTTATGATTGGAATTTAGTGCGTTTTGCCTCAGCTTCTCTTAGTCAAAAAATGAAGTTAGAAGCAGTGGCAGGTTTTTTCAGCTTCATACCTTGGAAACAACAAATTCAAGCTCGTTTTCAAACAGAAATTCGTTTAAATACTCCTGCCCGTGCCTCTGCCGCTGGTTTCTGGTATCTCCACGAACAGGAACCAGACAAAGCTACAGCAGCTTTTGCTGTAGTCCGAGATTTGCTTTATGGAGAGGAGATGTTTGCCTTAGCGCAAATTCTCACAAGTTGTCACCAAACAGCAGAACTAGCCGAGATTGCCGCCTTGAAACTGCCACCTTCCCCAAATCCACCTCTGCTTCGCGGGACTACTTGGGAAGCAATTGCCTCTCTGCGTCGGGTAATAGTCGATGTTCAACTTATCCAGAATAGTGTATCTCTTTTTGCCCGTTCTCTTGCCAGCAACCGAGCATTAGGTCAGCTTAAAACTATCTTAAATCAAGCTGGAGTTATACCTATATCTGAACGAAATTTAATTGTCAAAATAGTCAAAAAATGGTTAGAGATATTACTGCAATTCACAGTTGAAATAGGAGATATTTCAATTACTCAACCTGTCAGCAACCCCTATACCATAGGCGATCCAGTCCAAGGCAATCAGTTTGTCGGCCGCGAAGACATCATCAGAGAGCTAGAGGAGTTGTGGGTACAGGGCGATCGCCTGCAATCTGTTGCTCTCTACGGTCATCGGCGGATGGGGAAAACTTCAATTTTGTTGAATGCTAGCAACTGCCTCGGAGCAAAGGTACAGGTAGCCTATGTCAATGTGTCGCTGGTGGCAGATTGTTCTCAGGGAGTCGGCGAATTGCTCATATTCGTTACCGATGCCATTGCCAAAACAGTCAAAATTGCACCTCCGGGCGATCGCGATTTACTCGATTTGCCCTATATCACTTTTCGACGCTATATCGAACAAGTCATCGGAAATATAGAAGGCGGATTGATCGTTGCTTTAGACGAGTTTGAAAAAATCGAAGAATTGATCGACGCTGGGAAAATCGATCGCGATTTTATCGGTTTCTTGCGCGGCATGGTGCAAATGAGTTCTAAAATAGCCTTTGCGTTTGCCGGATTGCACACCTTAGACGAAATGACCGAGGATTATTTCAATCCTTTTTTTGCTAGCATTATCCCCATCCGAGTCGGTTTCCTGAGTTTGGGTGCAACTCGCCAAGTTTTAGCCAATCCCGATGATGATTTCCTCCTCGACTACAAACCGGAAGCACTCGATCGCATTTACGAACTAACAGGCGGCCAACCCTATCTCACGCAATTAATCGGATTTCTATTAGTCCGCCACTACAACGACCAAGTATTTGAAATGGGACACCCCCGCGATCCAATGTTTAGCATAGAAGATGTGGAAACAGTCATCAATGACCCGGATTTTTTCAGCAGAGGTCGCTACTATTTTACAGGAATTTGGGGTCAAGCAATGGAAGGTGCACCGGGACAACAGCAGATTTTAAGAGCACTAGCACCTCACTTAGACGGAATGAATTTCGACAGGCTGAGTGCAGAAATAGGGATGGATAGAAAAAGTTTAGAGGAAGCATTAAAAACCCTGGAACGTCACGATGTGGTTCAACAAAGTGATGGTTGCTACTGTATTAGTGTGGAACTATTTCGCCGTTGGGTTCAGATGTCATTGGGAGGGAACGGGTAAATAGTTATGTTGGAAGCATCTCAAGCTCTGTAGGGTGTGGATCCATTGACAATTCTCAAGAAAAAAGCGACCATCTAATAGCGACGCACCTCTTTTTTTCAAGCTCTGTAGGGTGTGGATCCATTGACAATTCTCAAGAAAAAAGCGACCATCTAATAGCGACGCACCTCTTTTTTTCAAGCTCTGTAGGGTGTGGATCCATTGACAATTCTCAAGAAAAAAGCGACCATCTAATAGCGACGCACCTGTTCTTTTCAAGAATCCAGGACACAAACCCAACATTTTTGTGGTATCAAGCTTTTTTATAAACCGATTGGTAGGGTGAAGCGACTAAAGTCTGGAAGTGCGATCGCACTTCCACAGTGCTAATACCATTTCCGCCCCTTCCCTTCAAATCCCTTCTTCCTCTTCACCGCTAGACTCGCCTGAAAAAAGTAATTCTATATCCCGATAACCGCTGACTATTCTCACAATTTCAATATTTCCACTGACAGCTCGATAAAAAATCAAGTAATCTTCTACTAAAAAACTCCGCAAACCCAGCTCCAATTCATCCCGACTTCTCCCTATACTTGGAAAATCAACCAATAACTTGCACTGCTGCTTAATCGCTTCCTTGAGTCTTTTCGCAGAATCCGGGTTAAACTGAGCAATATAGCGGACAATCTCTTTCAATTCACGCTTCGCTGAAGGTGCTAAAATATACCGAGTCATTACTTGACCTCCTCAGCTTGCTGCATTTGCGCCTCTATCCGACAAATATCTTCCTCGATTTCATCAAATACCTCTTCGCCATCAATCCCTTCACCGCGATCTAATTCTTCTATCCCTACTCGAATTTTTTCCTTCAAGTCAGCAAGACGCTTCTCCTTAATGCGATCGCGCTCCCACAACAACCGCAAAGCTTCCCCCACCATCTCACTCGCTGAGGAATATTTACCTTTTTTTACCTGTTCTTGGATTAACCGTTCGAGTTCTGAAGTCAAAGATATATTCATCACAATTTGCTCCGCTATCGACATTTTTATGATACCGCTTTTAATATCAGTTGCACAGTTTAATCCTTACTTTTTGGCAGCCTTAAGTAGGTAGGTGCAAATAAACTTTACCGCTGGTTACAGAATGTGTATTGCTGTCATAACCCCTGCGATTGCTTCGTTTCACTGCGTTTCACTCGCAATGACATACATACATATTTTCCGACTCATCTACTTAGCTCAAACGAAGTGCGTAGGCGTAGCCAGCCACAGGCATCGCCCAACCCAGCAAAAGTACGCGCGGCGCAGCTATCCCTCTTCGTGAATCGCCCAACCCACCCGCCTCAACTCCCCAGACTATTCCACCAAATCTTCGATCGAGAATTTCAGTAAATCACACAGCGCCTTCATCTGTACGGGGTAAAGCTTGGGTACGTGTCTGTCAGTCTCCCAGTTGATCACCGTCGATTGCACAACATGGCACGCCTTTGCCACTTGTATCCGAGTTAAACGGAGACTTTCACGTCGTTTTCTTAGCTTTTGTCCCAGCGTCATTATCTATCCCTCATGCAGTTGATTATATGTATTCAGTTGACTATATGTAGTCAACTGAAGATCTACATTAATTGACTATATATAGTTAATTATTTTAGGCAATTTTTGTCAAAAACTATTGACTTTATAGAAAGCCATTGGTAAAAATAGGAACTACAAACAACCTAATTTCTCTAGTCTTCTCTGAAATTAGGAACTAGACGCGCCAAGTCTGAAAAAAAGTCAAAAGCCAGTCCGCGCCCTCGACAAGCATTGAACTGGCTTTGGCGACCATTCCCGTGCAGAAAAATCCAACACTAAATGGAGACCAACTTAATTATGCCTTACAAAGACCGCCTCAACAGGTGGCTGATAGTTCGTTTGCTGCCCAATATGCAGCGAATTACTGTAGCCCATTTTTTCAGGCATTCTGATGCTGACGGCCATCTGCGGATTATCCGACAGTTAATCCCGAATGCTCACTTTGTCATTGTGTTTAATGCTGATGTCAATCCTTACGCTGTTCCTAGCAGTAGCGAAAGCAGCTAGAAGTTTGTCATAAAGGGCGATCGCACTTCTCGATCGCCCGATCGCCCTTTTCTGTCTTAGCTTAAACCAATTGCGAGGGCGATTCACGAAGAGGGATAGCTGCGCCGCGCGTACTTTTTCGACAAAACTTACGCAACTTCTTGAGAGCGCAAAAACTCAGCAAGTCTATTTGTAGCATTTCGTAGGGGCAATCCCCCCGTGGTTGCCCCTATTTTTTTGATCAACCCTAAATCACACTCTCTTCTGATTTTTACTCGGACTTTGTACTTGAGTGTACGACTCATTCGTAAAATAATAATGACTGTGCGGTTCATTCTTCGGACTCACCCCATTCACTACCATACCGAGTACGTGTTGACTAGATTTCTTTAACAAATCTTTAGCAAAAGCCACACTACCAGAATACAGCACTCCCGGCCGCGCCACCAATAAAATACCATCTGCCTTTTTACCCAGGATCAGAGCATCAGCAGCTACGTTCAAAGAAGGACTATCAATAACGACTAAATCGTAATTACTCGAAAATTGTTTAATTAATGAAGTTATCCGCTGCGATTCCAATAGAGCCATTGGGTTAGGCGGAATCACCCCACAACTGAGCACATCTAAATTATCCATCACTTGGGCGATCGCACTTTTCAACTCAGCTTGTCCCACAATCACATTGCTCAAACCCACCTGATTAGCAAGTTCCCAAATTCGGTGCTGAACCGGGCGGTGCATATCCGCATCTACCAGCAAAACCCTTCGTCCCAATTGAGCCACCGTCGCAGCCAAATTAGCAGCTACCGTAGACTTCCCCTCATGCGGGAGTGAACTGCTAACCACAATCACCTTTAGTTGTGTATCCGAACTAAGAAACCTCAGATTTGCTTGAAGCATCCGGTAAGCAGCACTGACATTAGTGTGAGGAGTATCTTTCACAACAATTTGTCGAGAAGATGGTTCCGAATCCCCAGCACCAGAACTAGGCCGCAGGAAATTTCGCCAGCTATTTTTTTGAAATTTATGAGCAGGAATCACGCCCAGCAAGGTGAGTCCAAACAATTCCTTTGCTTCCTCAATAGTTTTGACAGATTTGTCTTGAGATTCTAAAGCTATAGCCGTAGCTATACCTAGCAAGGTTCCCAGCAAACTACCCGAAACTAGCAATAGAGATTTGCGAGAAGCAATTGGTTCTTGAGGAACACTAGCTTTTTGGATAATGCGAGCGTTACCCACTTTCTGACTTTCTGCGATCCGAATTTCCTGAAGTTTTTTTTGCAATTCTGCATAAGCAGATTCGGTTTCTTGCAGTTTTCTGGATAGCTCGCGCTGTTCTTTCTCCAGCTTGGGCAAATTATGTACCCGCTGCTTGTAGCTAGCTAGCGCGTTTGATAAAATAGAAACTCGCTCAGCTAAACCTTGCCGCTCTACATCTACTTTGACAAACTCTTCGATCAGTCTTGGCTTCACTTCTCCTATCTGCAAATTTCCGTCATACCCTTGTTGCTGACCACCCGGAACCTGCTGTATTTGCTTGTCCAGTAGAGCTTTCAGGGTAGATTTCTTAGTTTCTAGCCTAGTTATTATAGGTGAAGTATCCAGATAGCGATTTTGCTCGAGTTTCAACTGCCGTTCTATCTGCTGGTATTCTTTCAAAGCTTCCTGCACAGCACTAGACTGGCTGAGGTTGCTCGCAGTTAATGCCTGCTGCGGATTCATCTGCAATTCTTTTTGGAATGCTTCGGACTTAGCACTTGCTTTGACAAAATCCGACTTAGCGTCATCTATTTGGCTTTCTAAACGCGCCATAACTGACACGGCAGATCTAGCTTCTTCTTCTAAATTAACTACTTTATTGCCTTCTTTAAATCTGCTCAGTTCTGCTGCGGCTTTCCGCATTGAGTTTTCAGCAGTAGGTAATTTTTTTTCAATAAACTGGCGGACAGCCACAGCTTCTAGTCGATTGACTTGGACATTATTTTCTATATAAAAATCCATCATGTTCTTGACAACATCTGCGGCTTCTTTGGATTTTTTACTTTTGTAAGAAACCGTCAGGATATCTGCTCCCCGAATAGTTGTCACTGTCAGGTTTTTCAAAAAGCTTTTGCTTGTTAGAGGGTCGCCTTTTTGATCCTTGAGGTTGAGCTTGTTTATGGTCTTTGCTGCAAGTTCAACAGAACGAATTAGCTCGATTTCGGTAGTCAAGGGGTTGCTTTGCTCTGCTGCTGGAGTCAACTGTCCTATTTCTTTTCCCAATTCTGTTAAAGCAGAGGCAGGATTTGTCTTTTTAAATAAAAGCTTGCCTTCGGCTTCATAGACAGGCTTTTCCTTGAGTACACTATAGCTAGTTAATGCGAGAACCGAGGCAAATACGACTAAGGCGGGCAGCCAGCGCCGCTTGATAATTTGCCAGTATTGCTGAAACCCTATACCAGTTTCTGCGGACTCCATAAATTCCTCCTGAACTTATGACATAAAATGGTTCTATCATATCATATTTCGTCGCCTATGTCAATAATACTTAAGTATTATATTTTTTTGATATATTTAGTATTATTAGAAAAAAAATAATCTGTAGCGGTCAATAAGTGAAAGATTAACCGTGTCTATACTATACGAATTCCATGTAACAGAGGTGCCAATTTATACATATATCTAAATATTATTGGTTTGATAAAGTATTTAACATACTAGAACAACAGCAAGAGGTTGGTGGGATAATAAAGAGCGTACATCAAAGTGGAATCAAAAAGATGGCAGATAGTAGAGCTTCTCTATGCGATCTGGTTTCAGCGATCTGCTTTAGGTTCTCCCCCCGAAGCGGTTAAAAATTTGAGCGTGCGGGTGTGGGTCTACGAATAGCTTATAACAAGTGGCAGTCAAAGGTAGATAAATAGGATAAGTAGGATAAGTAGGATTCTCCCAGACAAGAGGGAAGGAAGATTCTACATTTTAAAGAAGCAATTTGGTACGAGCGTAAGCTGTAGTTGTTGTTGTAGGGCGTGTTATGAACCGGATAATCAGAAAAATCAGCCAAGGTTTGCTGAGATTGAGGAACCGTCATTTTTTGTTGATTGACACGATTTGTTTGGCGATCGCCCCCGTATTGGCGCTAGCTATTCGTTTAGATGATTCTTTTACTCTTGCACCCTACTTGTACGGGCTAGCGGTAGCTACGGTATTGTTCGTTGCAGTAAAGCTAACTGTATTTTATAGCTTCGGGTTCTACAGGCGTTACTGGCGGTATGCCGGTATTGACGAATTGGCACAAATAGCGGTGCTGATCGGTGTGGCTTTAGCCTTAGAAACTATACTGTTCCAAGGGCTGGCTCACCTGAGTATTTTTGGGGTCAACAAACTGCCGCGATCGCTGCCACTGCTCGATGCGATGCTGAGCTTTTTGTTTATTGGCGGCATTCGTTTCAGCATTCCCGCGATCGAAAGGTTGAGCCAAAGACGCCGGAAATTTCAGCGGTGCGATCGCTTGCTGATAGTCGGTGCAGGGAGTGCAGGCATTTCTTTGATGCAGAAAATGCAGCGGAGTTCCCAGCTAGGACTTTACCCCGCAGCTTTCATTGACGACGACCCGAAAAAGCTCAACTTGCGGATTCGCGGAGTAAGTGTAGTAGGCGATCGCCATCAAATTCCCCAAATAGTTAGGTCGTTAAATATCTCTAAAGTTATCATTGCCATACCCACAGCCCCGGGAAGAGAAATTAGAGAAATCGTAGAAATTTGTCAGTCAATTGGAGTGCCAACCAGTACACTGCCCGGTATCAATGAAATCATCAACTGCCGCGTCAGCTTGGGCAGCGTCAGGGAAGTACAAATTGAGGACTTGCTCCGTCGCGAATCCATCCAAACTGATGTCGAGAAAGTTTCCGAATTTATCATAGGCAAAAAAGTTCTAATTACCGGAGCTGGTGGCTCGATCGGCAGCGAACTTTGCCGACAAGTTTTAAAATCAGAACCTGCGGAAATGATCCTTGTAGGACACGGAGAAAACTCTGTATTCAACATTCAACAAGAACTAAACCGGGTGATTTCCCAACTCCAAAAAGCAGGCGAACTCAAAATACATATCCCTCAATTAACAACATTCATAGCCGATATTCGCTTTGTCGATCGCTTAGAGTACGTGTTTGACAAAGTTAGACCAGATATTGTGTTTCACGCGGCGGCTCACAAACACGTACCCATGATGGAATTAAACCCGCCTGAAGCCATTACTAATAATGTGCGGGGAACAAAAAACCTGTTGGATATGGCATTGAAGTACGATGTCGAACATTTTGTGATGATTTCGACTGACAAGGCCGTGAATCCAACTAACATTATGGGCGCCAGCAAAAGAGTTGCAGAAATGCTGGTGCTGCAAGCTGCAAAAAAAAGCGGGAAACCCTTTGTAGTTGTACGTTTTGGCAATGTTCTCGGCAGTCGCGGCAGCGTCGTCCCCACCTTCAAACGGCAAATTGCTGAAGGCGGCCCGATCACCATTACCCATCCAGATATCAGCCGGTATTTCATGACAATTCCCGAAGCAGTGCAACTGCTGTTGCAGGCGGCAGTGCTCGGTGACGGGGGTCAAGTATTCATGCTCGACATGGGGCAGCCAGTCAGAATTGTTGACTTGGCAAAAGATTTAATTCGCCTTTCGGGATATGAGTTGGGCAAAGACATTGATATTGTCTTCACGGGGCTGCGGCCTGGAGAAAAATTGTTTGAAGAACTGTTTATTCCCGGGGAAACCTACGACAAAACTGAACATGAAAAAATTCTGATTCTCGGCAATGCCAGCCGCATTGTCCGAGAAAATATTGAGCAGGACATAGAAGCCCTTTGTCAAGCAGCTCATCGAAATGATGCCAATTTAATTGTGTTTTTGCTAGAGCAGTTAGTGCCTGAATACATACCGGGATATTCAACTGTTAATTTGCACGCCAATATAGCCCAAGAAAAAACGGATATCGCAGAAAATTCTCCGCAGGTTCAGACAAATTCCAACAGTGTTGTATCTGTTGACGTAGAGAATGATTTGAGGCAAGCTCTTAAACTTCAGGAGTTTCGCCTTTACTATCAACCGATAGTATGCCTGGAAACTCATAAGATTACAGGTTTTGAGGGGCTGCTGCGCTGGCAGCACCCGACTCGTGGATTTCTTGTCCCAGACGAGTTTATTCCAGCGGCAGAAGCCACGGGGTTGATTGTGCCTATTGGCGAGTGGGTGTTGCGTCAAGCTTGCAGCCAGTTGCGAATTTGGCAACAGCGATTTGATATTGACGATCCCTTAACAGTCAGCGTGAATCTGACTAGCAAACAGTTTTTCCAACCTGATTTAAGCGAGGTACTCTACCAAATTCTAACGGAAACTAAGCTTGATGCTTCTAGTTTAAAGATAGAGATTCCGGAGCAAGTTGCGATCGACAATTCTGAGCTAGCTACCGCTGTGTTTGTTAAACTCAAAGCTTTAGGGGTGCAATTGCAAATCGATCACTGCGGTTTGAGCGATCGATCTTTAACTCGCCTCCACCGCTTGATACGCATGAAGTATGGGAAGTTCGACAGTTTGAAGCTAGATTGTTCTGTGGTCAGCGGGCTGGAGGGTAATGACGCTAACTTAGAAACTCTCCAAAAAATTATTGCGATCGCGCAGGAGCTAGATATGGGTATGATTGCAACTGGGGTGGAAACCTGCGAGCAAATAGCTCAGCTCAAAGCGCTGAAATGCGTCTACGGCCAGGGATACTTTTTCTCGAAGCCCGTGGAAGGCTCTAAGATAGAGACATTGATTGGCACTATGACTGCTCATAGTTAATGGGGAATTTATTGAGAATTTTCAAACTTACTCAATTTCCCCCATAAAATAGGTTTATCAGTAGGTTAATCCCAGTCTTATGACTTAGCGATCGCAGAATCAACAGTGGAAGGCAGGAAAATTATGAATTTGGCAAAATATATAAAGTTTCCTTTGGGGTCAATCTTGTTGTTTGCGATCGCTTCATACCAACCGACTGTTGCTACTGTTCCTTCTAATCAAACCACAGTAACGTATGAAAGCAGTTCTGAGGATTTTCCCAATCCAGAAAGAGGTTTCTTCGTACCGTTTAACCCTATCGGTAATAACCCAGTTTCTCCCTTGCAGTTATCTGACTTGCAAAAAGTGAGAACTCAGAACATGAGTTTGGTGCGCAGAATTTACCTGCTTTCAGAATTTCGAGAAAAACCGCTATCACAATCTTTCCTAGAGATGATTTCGCAGGACTGCGAGACAGCCCGCCAAGCAGGGGTAAAATTGATTATCAAATTTTCCTACAATTGGCTAGAAGGTGGTTCTGATGCTCCGCGCGACAGAATTATCTCACACTTGGAGCAGTTGAGACCAATTTTGGCAGAGAACTACGACGCGATCGCATACATCCATGCAGGTTTTATTGGTTACTGGGGGGAATGGAATCGTTCGACCAACAATCTGCTAAATACTCAGGACATGAGAACCATTTTATTTAAAATTTTATCGGTACTTCCAGCAGACAGAATGGTAGCGCTACGTTACTCCAAAAATAAAAGAGATATTTATGACAATCAAAATCCCCTTACTCCTGAAGACGCCTTCAACGGTACTTATCGCGCCAGAACAGGTGCTAATAACGAGTGTTTCTTAGCTAGTATAGATGATTGGGGTACATATATGAGTACAGATCCCACAATTGTAGAAAGAGAAAAGAATTTTTTAAACCTGGATAACAGCTATCTAGTTCAAGGAGGGGAAACTTGTAACGCTGACAGAGAAGCACAACCTTATATTGGTTGCCTTAATGCTTTAAAAGATTTACGACAAATGCGCTGGAGTGACTTAAACTCTAGATTTGACCAAGAAGTATTGAAAGTTTGGGAGGATCAAGGCTGTATGCCCGAAATCAAGCGTCGTTTAGGCTACCGCTTTCGTCTTTTGAATTCGGTGATTCCCCACACAATAAAACCTGGTGGTAGCTTTTCAATAAATTTGACACTTGTCAATGATGGATGGGCTAGTCCATACAACCCGCGACGACTAGAAGCGATTTTGCGTAACCGTCAAACCCGAAAAGAATACTATTTGCCAGTACCAGAAGAGCCTCGTCTGTGGATGCCAGGAACTACTAAAATCGTAAATATTAAAGGTGGTATCCCAGCAAATATACCTCCAGGAGTTTATGAAGTATTATTGAACTTACCAGATCCCACTACCAAATTATATAATCGTCCTGAATATTCAATAAGATTTGCTAATCTTAATGTGTGGGAACCATCCACAGGCTATAATTACTTACAAACAAGTGTGATTGTAGCTCCTAAAGCATCAGGAGGTGACTATTCAGGCAAGGATTTTTTTAGGACACGTTAGGCGATCGTGCAAATAGAAGCTCAAGTGGTTGTAACGATGATGCCGCTAATAAAAAATGAGCGTCCAAAATTAACAAAAAACGGATCTGTATTTAATGAAAATTTTGCGCTATAAAAAATGGCTAGATTTTTGGAAAAACTTGACAACTGGGTCTCCCAATCGTCAAATTTTAGGTGCAGCTTTAATAGTTGCTATAGGAACAGCATTAGTCAAATTAGCAGCTTTAGCTAAAGAATTGGCGGTTGCTTGGAAATTTGGCACTACCGATGCCTTGGATGCATTCTTAATTGCTTTAGTGATTCCTTCTTTTATAGTTAATGTTGTAGCCAACTCTTTTAATGTTGCACTGATACCTACCTATATTAAAGTACGAGAACAAGAAGGTATAACAGTAGCTCAAAAACTTTTTTCTGGAGCCACAGTCTGGAGTCTCGGACTACTAGGAATTACGACTCTAGCAATGGTGATGACTGCACCACTGTATTTACCGTGGATTGCAGGTGGGTTCAGTGATGAAAAGTTAGACCTGACATTTAAGCTGCTATGCGCGATCGCGCCAATGGTTCTACTCAGTGGGATGCTCACTATATGGGGTGCTGTTTTGAATGCAGGAGAGCGTTTCGCTTTAGCAGCTATTTCTCCCATTATTACCCCAGCTATTACTATCATATTATTATTGTTAGCCAATTCCTGGGGAGTCTTTGCCTTAGCAGCCGGACTCGTGTTTGGTCAAATATTAGAAATTGTTATTTTAGGAGTGGCATTAAAGAAGCAACACATTTCATTAATGCCAAAATGGTATGGATTTGATACTCATCTGCGTCAGGTAGCTAACCAATATGCTCCGATGATTGCTGGAGGACTTTTAATGTGTAGTGCCGGCTTGGTCGATCAAGCTATGGCAGCACAATTACCATCGGGAAGTGTGGCAGCATTGAACTATGGTAATCGAATAATTGCCTTGCCGATCACCCTAACAACCACAGCCTTAAGCACTGCTGTAATACCATATTTTTCCAAAATGGTTGCGAGTGAAGATTGGAACGCTATACGTCATACATTGAGGCGCTATCTTTTTTTAATCTTTCTCATAACTGTACCATTGGTAGCATTTTTCTATCTGGGATCTGACAAAATTGTTGAGTTCATGTTCCAAAGAGGGACATTTAGTAGCAAAGATACTATTATAGTAGCTCAAATACAAGCATTTTATGCCTTGCAGATTCCTTTTTATGTGGCGAATATTTTGGTTGTAAGGCTGATTTCAGCCTTACAGGCTAATCATATTCTAATGTGGGGATCGGCGATTAACTTAATAGTCAATATCGGCTTAAACTACATTTTCATGAAAGTGCTTGGAATTAGCGGAATTGCATTATCTACAAGTTGTTTATATATGATATGCTTGAGTTTTACATCATACTGGTGTTTCTATTTGTTAAGGAGGCAAAATGACTAATAGTAAAGCCAGCAAAGAATTATGGGATAGCTGGTGGGAAACAGGTGAGCTACCAGAACCAATGAACCCCCACCATCCTCATTTCAGAAATTATCGGGAACTTCGTCTACATCGATATTTTTCTGAGATTTTTTCCAAGTTGGATGCAAAGGAGATGCGATTACTTGAAATCGGCTGTGCTAGATCTGATAAGCTTCCATATTTTGCTAAAGAATTTGATTTTCAAGTTTTTGGTCTAGACTATTCTGAATTAGGGTGTCAACAGGCAGAAAAAATACTGCAAAAAGCTGAAATAAAAGGAAAAATTGTTTGTTCTGACTTTTTCAATCCAGCAGAAAATCTATTGGAAAGCTTTGATGTAGTGATTTCCTTTGGTGTTGCTGAACACTTTCCAGATACCGTTGGCTGTATTACAGCCTTTTCCAGATTTCTCAAGCCTAATGGGATTTTGATTACTCTGATTCCTAACCAGACAGGAAGTATTGGATTTTTCCAGAAAATTTTGGACAGGCAGACGTATGACATACACGTTCTCTTAGATCAGCATCTACTTCAGCTTGTACATGAAGATGCTGGTTTAAAGGTTAACAAATGCGGTTACTTTATGAGTACGCATTTTGGGGTGCTAAATTTAAGCCATCTTAATCCACAACATTCAACAACTAAAATAAAGGCTTTTGTGATGAATAGTCTCAGTCGGATTTCTAAATTGGTTTGGGCTATAGAATACTATACAGCGCCTCTCCCAGAAACTAAGATATTTGCACCATACATTATTTCTGTGGCACAGAAAATAGTTTTGAATCATTAAACTGTGTGTTGAAGCTATCTTATTAACTCTAGTTATCATCTAAAAATAATGCGACTGACTTTACTAACTTCATCCCTTTCCTGTGGCGGTGCCGAGCGAGCAGCGATTTTGATCGCTGAAGGATTGCTTAAAAAAGGTCATCAAGTTTCCTTTGTAACAATTGCTGGAACCGAGAGAGATTTCTACAAAGTACCAGATGGAGTTCATAGATTAGCTCTGGATCTAGCTGGAATTTCACCAACACCATTCCATGCTTTGTGGAATAATCTGTACCGCCTTCGGGTATTAAGACAAACAATTCGAGCGCTTCAGCCAGATGCAGTCATCTCGTTTATGGCTGAAATAAATATCTTGACATTGTTAGCTCTTACCCAGACAAACTATCCTGTTATAGTTAATGAGCAGAATAATCCAGATACTGACACTCAAAACTTGTGGAAGCAATTGCGTCGTTGGATATACCCACGAGCTAACAAAGTGGTGAGCGTCAGTGAAGGAGTCGATAATTATTTTGATGACTGGTTGCCAAAAACACAAAGAGCAGTTATCTTTAACCCGTTGCAACCAATTAACGGTGAGACAGGTACGTTCGATTTACCTCAAGGAGCAGATCCAAATAAAAAATGGGCGATAGCAATGGGTCGTCTGGTATATCAAAAGAATTTTGAACTGCTGCTATCAGCATTTCATAAAATTATCGATCGCTATCCAGACTGGCAATTACTGATATTTGGGGAAGGAGAAATGAGAAAAGAACTTGAACATTTAAGAGATCATTTTGGTTTAGGCGAGCAAGTTCTATTGCCGGGACAAACTAAAAATCCGATCGCAGTTTTCAAATCCTCACAGCTATTCATTTTATCATCTCGTTGGGAGGGATTACCAGCAGTTTTGTTTGAAGCATTAGCCTGTGGATTACCCGTAGTTTCCACAGATTGTCCTAGCGGGCCACGAGAAATTATCCGCGATGGGGTAGATGGTATATTAGTACCAACCGAAGATATGTTAGCCTTAGCTACAGCAATGGATTCTTTAATGTCTGATGAAGAAAAGCGAACAACTCTAGCTGCTCGTGCGCCAGAGGTTAAAGAACGGTTCAGCTTAGAAAAAATAGTAGAAAAGTGGGAAGAATTATTAAAGCAAATTGTGGAGGTTCCGCGATGAGACAAAATGTTGTATTCCTGATCCGGGATTTAAACTATGGTGGCGCTCAAAGGCAATTAGTCACTTTAGTAAAAGGGCTTAACAAACAAAGCTTCGATGTAATAGTCTTATGCTTTTATCGCGGTGGCCCTTTAGAAAAAGAGCTTAAAGACAATGAAATCCCACTAATATGTTTGGAAAAACGGGAACGTTGGGATATATTCGGTTTCTTTTGGCGTTTGTTTCAACATCTTAAACACATACAACCTGATGTCTTGCACGGATACCTCGGCGAATCAAATGTATTAACAATATTCTTAAAGCCATTATTCCCCTCAACCAAAATGATTTGGGGAATCCGTGGCAGCAACACCGATCCCGATCTTTACGGATGGCTGGGGCGTGTACTATCTCAGCTAGAGAGTCTTTTATCTCCCTTTGCCGACTCGATCATTGTTAATTCCCACGCTGGTAAAACCTATTACCTAACACATGGATTTCCATCTGACAAAATGGTGGTAATTCCTAACGGTCTGGATACTAAACGTTTTCAGCCTGATTCAGAAGCTAGGGCAAAAGTAAGAGCAGAATGGAAAATTTCCGAAAACACTATTCTGATTGGCTTGGTGGGGCGATTAAACCCGATGAAAGACCATCCAAACTTTCTCAAAGCAGCAGCATTAATCTGCAAACAAAGACAGGATGTCCACTTTGTTTGTGTTGGTACAGGACTGGAAAACTATGCACAGGAATTGTATGAATTAACGTCTAAATTAGGTATTAATGAACGAGTTATTTGGGCAGGAGCGCGACCAGATATGCCTGCGGTACACAACGCCTTAGATATCGCTACTTCTGCTTCTGCCTATGGCGAAGGATTTGCTAATGTGATTGGAGAGGCAATGGCTTGTGGTGTACCATGTGTAGTAACAGATGTAGGAGATTCCAAGTGGATTGTCGGAGATGCAGGAGTGGTAGTAGCGCCTAGCAATGCTCAAGCTTTATTTGCGGGGTGGTTAGAAATATTACAGATGAATAGAGAAAAGTTATCTATAATGGCTAGAACACGCATTAAGGAAAATTTCCAAACTAAGGTACTTTATGAAAAAACCGAAAACATATTAATATCTGTAATCAGACAAAGGTAGTTTGAAATGCTAGATTCTGCTTACTTGGTTTTGCTATTTATTATACCATTAATTGAAATATTTAGAAGGAAAGAAAATCCCATAGATTTTCTAACCATGTTTAATTGTGCTTTTATAATGTGGTATGTTTTACCTGCTTTTCTAATAGCTTTTGACCCTGAAAATACAGTCACAGGTTCGTGGATAAATATTATTGGTTATACAAACAAAATACAAACTGCTTTAGCAATATTTGTCGGATATTTTTTTGTACTAATTGGCTTTTATTCAAAGTCAGCTAAAAAGTTTGGACAACGTATAGTGGTAAACGCTCGTAACAATTTGATGATTTTGGGATATGCCATTTTTTTGCTTCTATTTTCTGCTATGTCAGTTCAGATATATAGTTCAGCTTTTGGTGGAGTTGTCAATGCAATCACACAGTCAATAGCCGTTAGATCTGGTACAGAACAGGCCGGTTCACTAGGATTTTTCATCAGATTTCTAGGAGCAGCAAGCTTCTCATCTTATTTATTATGTGCTTTTGTATTTACGAAGGATATCAAGACCAAGACAGGAAAATTGTTGATAATTCTATCATTTGCTTTCTCACTAGTCGTAACAGTTTCTTCTTTTTTGGTGAGGGCTGGGCGCTTTGACGTTCTCTACTACTTTCTTGGATTTTACCAAATTTATATACTTAAAACCAGAAAAATACCCTGGTTGTTTAGTGTTATTTTGGTTGTTTTAATGGTGTTATTCTTATTTTATGGTAAAAATCTTTTCTCTAGCTTAGCGGCTATTCCAGACGGTATTGATGCTGTTATTGATAGATTTAACAAATCTGCTGAGGGTAGCACAGATGGTGAAGGATTTAGTTTATACAAGTTTATGGACAACTTTTTTTTTACCGTTTTTTCGCTGGACACAGCTTTTGGTGCAGACTATGAAATACGCTGGTTCGTAGATTTGATCTATGGGTTTCTTTCTTTAGTCCCAGATCGTTTACTAGGTACGGAATCACCGGAAACAATATTAGCTTATAACACCAGGTATATTACAGGAGCATTTGATTATTCGATACCAACAGGCTTTCTTGCTTTTGGTATATATAGTCTGTGGTGGCCAGGACTGATTATAGTTTGTTTAACTTATGGGTGGTTAGGTGGGTACTTACAATCTGTGATGGAAAAGCATATCCAAGATGTATTTTGGATGCCGTCTTTTTATACAGCAGTAGCTCAAATATGGGCAATCATGCAAACAGCCGATCCAGAAACATTTTTGCAATCTCAATTCATATTATTAGTATCAAGTACGTTATTGATATTGGTAGGAACTAAAATATCTATTCTGCGACAGAAAAGTTAATATATAACCAAAGCTATGTATAGCCTTTCTCACAAAGGTGAGGTATGCCAGATTCTATGTACATCAAGGTTTTCGACCTTTGATATATACCTCATCTATCTGAGAACCGCTATATGTTCTTTATTGGCCCAGCAAAATAAGTCCTTTTTGTATTAAAATTAATATCAGACAAATCGATGTATGCTAAGATAGTGCAGAAATAAAATTAAAACTATGGGTAATAAAAATATTTCCGAGAAAAAAGTGTCAATTATATATATCACTACCGGACTGTCAACAGGTGGTGCAGAGAGAATGCTCTACAATTTGCTGTCCAGAATAAATCGGGAGCGGTTTAGTCCTGTTGTGGTTTCTTTAATGGATCGTGGGACGTGGGGCGATCGCATTGAAGCTTTAGGCATCCCTGTCTATATAATGGGCATGAAGCAAGGTAAACCTACACCAAAATCTATTTGGCAATTTATTCATCAAATCCGCCAATTAAAACCTGACCTTATACTAGGCTGGATGTATCATGCTAATTTAGCGGCACAGTTAGCTGGTATTTTTACCTTAAAATCTATACCTGTAGTGTGGAACATTCGTCATTCTATTTACTCATTGGATTACGAAAAACCAGCTACATCAGCTATAATTAAGATTCTAGCTAAAATTAGTAGTTTTCCTGAAAAAATCTTATATAACTCAAAAACAGGTGCTAGTCAACACGAACAACTTGGATACCAAGCCTCTAAAACCCTTGTAATTTCCAATGGCTTTGATCCAGAAAATTTTATGCCTTCACTTGAGTTTCGGACTAGTCTTATAAAAGAACTCGGACTAGAAAGTGATACTTTTTTAATTGGTCGGTTTGCTCGCTATCATCTAATGAAAGACTTTGCTAACTTCCTTGAAGCGGCAGCAATCTTACTCAAAGATTATCCCGACGTACATTTTTTATTGGCTGGGGATGAAGTTAATTGGGAGAACCAAATATTATCTCAACTAATCCATGAGTTAAAAATTGTCGATCGCATTCACTTACTTGGCGATAGACAGGATATTCCTCGTCTTACTGCGGCCTTAGATATCGCTTCTTCTTCTTCATTCTATGGAGAAGCTTTTCCTAATGTTATTGGTGAAGCCATGTCCTGTGGCGTACCTTGCGTTGTCACGGATGTTGGCGATTCAGCTTGGATTGTCTCTAATACTGGAAGAATAGTATCTCCAAAGAATCCAAAGGCATTGGCTGATGCTTGGAAAGAGTTAATCAAAGTTGGTTTAGAAGGCAGGAATGCTTTAGGAAAGGCGGCAAGAACCAGAATTATCGAAAATTTTTCCTTAGATTCTATTGTAGCTCAGTATGAGGAATTGTATGAAAGTGTGTTAATTAAAAAAAAATAAAAATTTACCACCACATTGAATTAGTTGTCATCCAAAGGTGAATAATATGATAGGTAATTTTTTTTATGCTACATATCATCAGAGAACTTTCAACAGGCGGTACAGATAAAATGCTTTATAATTGGCTATTCTGGGATAAATTTGCTCAATTTTTATAGGTTTAGAGAATTAAATGTGTGGAATAACTGGTTTGTTTGATGCCGTTCAGCAAATGTCTGCTCAAGAAATGGGGTCTGTAGCTGAAAAGATGTCGGATAGCCTCGAACATCGGGGACCAGACGATCGTGGCATTTGGGTAGATGCCCAGAAAGGTATTGCTTTGGGACATCGACGCCTCGCTATTATTGATATCTCGCCGGAAGGACACCAACCGATGGTATGTGCGGACGGTCGTTATGCGATCGCGTTTAATGGCGAGATTTATAACTTTTTAGAGTTAAGAGGCGAACTTGAGCGGTTAGGTCACCGCTTCCGGGGTCATTCTGATACTGAGGTAATGCTGGCTAGCTTTAGCGAGTGGGGGCTAGATCGGGCAATTCGGCGTTTCAACGGAATGTTTGCCTTTGCCTTGTGGGACTGTCAAGAGGGGGTTCTGCATTTGGGGCGCGATCGCTTAGGAGAAAAACCCCTTTATTACGGCTGGGTGGATCAAACTTTTTTGTTTGGCTCTGAACTAAAAGCTCTGAAAGCTTATCCTCATTTTCAGGCGGAAATCAACCGAGATGCTTTGACATTGTTTCTTCGGTATAGCTACATTCCTGCGCCCTATTCAATCTACCAAGGCATCTACAAGTTACCTCCCGGAACAATCCTCACTTGTAAAAGTGCAGGTACTCATCAGGAGCCAGTACCTTATTGGTCTATCAAGGAAGTGGCGACATTCGGTGTTGCCAATCCTTTCACAGGTTCGGAATCGGAAGCAGTGGCAGAGTTAGATGCGCTCCTGTGGAATGCAGTGGGGCTTCGAGTAGTTGCAGATGTACCTTTAGGCGCTTTCCTTTCAGGAGGGATTGACTCCTCCACAGTGGTAGCTTTGATGCAGGCTCAAAGTAGTCAACCAGTGAAAACTTTTAGTATCGGTTTTGATGAGGATGCCTACAATGAAGCCAAGTATGCCAAGGCTGTAGCACAGCACCTGGGTACAGACCACACAGAACTTTATCTGACTCCAGAAGAGGTGCTGGGAGTCATCCCGAAGTTGCCAAGTTTATATGATGAACCCTTTTCCGATGTCTCTCAAGTACCTACCTTTCTGGTATCACAGTTAGCTAGACAGCAGGTAACAGTAAGTCTTTCAGGCGATGGTGGCGATGAAATCTTTGCTGGGTACGAACGCTATTTTTTGGCTAACAGCATTAGGCAGAAGATAGACTGGATACCCTCAGGACTGAGATCGATGGTCGCGCATAGCTTGACTAGCTTATCTCCTCAAACTTGGGATCGAATTCTGCCTAACTTTAGTGCTTTACTGCCACTGAACCTTAGAAACTCTGTCTCAGGTGATAGATTGCACAAACTCGCTGAAATTGTGGCAGATGCCAATTACAAAGCTATGTACAGAAATTTTGTTTCTCACTGGAAAGACCCAGCAGAATTAATTATTGGTGGCTCAGAGCCACTGACAGCTATGAACGATCGCTTTGACAGAGCTGATTTCCCAAATTTCATAGAATGGATGATGTATCTCGATACCGCCACCTTTTTACCGGACGATATCCTTGTCAAGGTAGACCGAGCTAGCATGGGTGTGAGTTTGGAAGTTCGCGTACCGCTATTAGACCATCGGTTGGTGGAATTAGCTTGGCGAATGCCACTATCTATGAAAGTCCGTCATGGTCAAAGCAAATGGTTGTTGCGTCAGGTATTATACAAATACGTGCCTAGAAACTTGGTAGAGCGGCCAAAAATGGGATTTGGTGTTCCGATTGATAGCTGGTTGCGCGGTTCTTTGCGGGATTGGGCAGAAGCGTTGCTAGATGAAAAACGGTTGCGCAGAGAAGGGTTTTTTAATCCACAGCCAATTCGCCAAAAGTGGGCAGAACACCTGGCGGGCGATCGCGATTGGAAATACTGTTTATGGAATGTGTTGATGTTCCAAGCTTGGTTAGAGGAAAATTATTAAGTCACAAAGCCAACTTATGAATAGCCTTTTGATTGTCACTACCATTCCAGCTACTCTCCAGGCATTTCTTCTCCCTTTTGCTCTTCACTTCCGCAAAAAAGGCTGGAAAGTAGATGCAATGGCTCAAGGAATTTCTGAGTCTGCTGAATGCTTGCAAGCATTCGATCGCGTCTGGGATGTAAAGTGGTCTCGCAATCCTCTAGATCCCCGCAATTTAATTCTTGCTCCTCAAATAATTAGAGAGGTCGTCGCCCAGGAAGCATACGACATAATTCACGTACACACCCCTGTAGCAGCTTTCGTTACCCGGTATGCCCTCAAAGATTTGAAAAAGCAGGCAAAATTCAAAGTAATTTACACGGCTCACGGCTTTCACTTTTATCGCGGCGGGAAACCTCTAAAAAATACCGTCTTTCTCAATTTAGAAAAATTGGCTGGAGCTTGGACTGATTACTTAGTAGTAATTAATCGCGAAGATGAAGAGGCTGCAAAGCGCTATGGTATCCTGCCATCAGAACGAGTCCGCTATATGCCGGGAATTGGCGTAGATATCGATTATTACAGTCCCGATGCTATTTCTGAAACTGATGTTAAACAAGTACGTCAGGAAATGGGAATCACCCAAGAAAATCCTCTATTCCTGTCAGTAGCCGAATTTATTCCCCGCAAGCATCATCGGGATGTGATCCTAGCGTTTGCTAAGTTAGAGCGATCGCAAGTCCATTTAGCCTTGGCCGGCGACGGCCCGCTGATGTCAGAAATGCGGCAATTAGCATCTGATCTAAAAGTAGAAAAACGGGTGCATTTTCTAGGGGAACGCCGGGATATTCCCACTTTGAGCCGTGCCTCAGCAGCTACGCTGCTGGCTTCTGAACAAGAAGGACTTCCCAGATGTGTAATGGAGTCTTTTTGCCTCGAAATTCCGGTCATCGGAACAGACATTCGGGGTATCCAGGATTTGCTGGAGGGAGACTGTGGCTTTTTGATTAAGGTAGGAGATGTGGAAAAACTTGCTGAAGCAATGGCTTGGATATTAGATCACCCAGAAGATGCCTTGGCGATGGGCAAGCGTGGGCGATCGCGCATGGCTACACATGATTTGCAGAACATTATCAAACTGCATGAAACTTTGTATAACGAGGCGATGCACTTATCATAAATTCTGCAAAATTATGATGAGCGGTTAGTCTTCCAGCGACCAGCAGAATTTTATCGGGAATTAGGCGTATCCTATCTTGAAATTGCTGACTTATGAGTACAGAGATGAAGCCCATAGTTAGGTCAAGGAAGTTTTTTCCAAGTTTATGTTTTATTTGATAGTGGCACAAAAAATGTTGGGTATTAAATATTTTGCAACAACTCTTATGTATTGCCTTGGGAATAAACCTAGCACTTTTTCACAGACTTCAAAATAGAAATTAGGCATTCTGAATTTTATGCTTTTTGCGCACCAATATGAATCAAGTTTTGAATACCCTAACTGGCTCAGGATTTGATGTAGTTCGGCATAAGTCCACTCTTTCAAATGAAAGCATTCTGGCTCATCGGAAAAATAGGCAGATACATCATGCGGACCTCTGAATGCGTGTGGTGTTATAAATATGTACTTGCCACCTTTTTTGAGAATACGATATGCTAATTGAAAATGAAGCTGAGTTTCTTCGGGATGAAAGTGTTCGATTATTTGATCGCTAAACAAGATGTCAATGGAATTTTCTTCGATCCCTTCAAGAGAGTAACCATCATATATAATTAATTTGAAATTATCAGGCGCATTGTGGTTTGGGTTGCGCTGATCTGAAATATCTATGCCATATGCACAGTTAACATATTTGGCAACTTCCATAGCAAATCGGCAGTCCCCAGGACCAAATTCTGCGAAGACAGTTGATTGATCTATAAGCCCACTGAGGGTAGCCAATTTGTTCTTATTTGCTATTAGAGTAAGTTGTTCATTGTCTCTTCTAGTCAATCTTGGGTGATCTGGTACTTTACCAAATAATTCATCATACATCGTGGCATAGATAAGTTTTCGGTCTTCAAGACTAGATACCTTGATTCTGTCGGCAATGGCTTTCTCCACCAAATAGTGATTTTGAATTTGTTCAAAACTCCGATTAGGAGGTAATGTTTTTTTTAATTTCATGGTAGTTTTTTTGTAAACTTATACTCTTGATTGTTTGCACCTAATCTTAACACGTCCGTGAAATTGTCGGAGCGAGAATTCGTTACTCATTACCAAAATTTAATAATTCTTAATATTTTTGACTTGCGTAAATAATTTGATACAAAAAATAACTATTTTTGACATAAATCAACTTAGCTTGTGCAATGATTTACTCATTTGCCTCTATAATGGTAATTGTTTGTGGGTATCGCCATTTGTTTTTTTTACTGCAATACTTAGATATATAGCGGTTCTCACCAACATGAGGTGTACCAGATTCTATGAATTTCAGGATTTTCGAGCATTTGTCTGTACCTCACCTACCTGAGAAAGGCTATAGTGGCGATCTCGATTTACATCCATTTACATATGTATCGTCCTGAAGATGCTTCCATCATGGCAAAGCGCGGACGAGAAGGAATGACGGAGTATGGATTGCCACAGATCCTGAAAGTATATGAAGCTCTTTATACTGAAGCTCTATCGGTGTAAATTATGCAGTCTTTTATTAAATTAAGAAACTTAGATATTAGAAATGACCAATGATTCAATAGCGATTCAACCGAACATGAAATTACTTATTATTTAGGAGTGCATAAAATGCAAATTCAAGTAATTGGTTTATCAGACTCTTTGTGGTTAGAGACTCTGCAAAAAATTCGCCACGATATCTATCATTTGCCTGAATATCTATATTTGGAGTCGATTCGGAACAACGCCCTAGCAGAAGCTATTGTGATAGCTGAAGATGACAAAATCTTTTTTATACCTTATTTTTTGCGTCCGTGCTATGATATATTTGACCAAAGCTTGGCAACACAAGATGTTTTTGATGTTGTCTCCCCTTATGGTTATCCAGGAATTCTGTTGAGTGAGAAGGCAGCTAGTACAAAAGATTTTTTAGAGTTGGCAATGAATCAGCTAATCTCTGTATTGCGTGCCAAGGGAGTCTGTTCGGCATTTTTTCGGCTGCATCCGATACTTAACAGCGGATTTAAGGAAATTTTATCGCCCGATATTTGCAAATTAAATGGAGAAACTGTATCTGTGAATTTGAAACTCTCCGAAGCGGAAATATGGAGTCAAACTAGATCGGAACACCGCACGAGTATTAATAAGTTAAAGCGCTCTGAGATGACAGCAAAAATCGTTCCATTTCAGGACTATATCAGCGAGTTTATTTCGATTTACCATGAAACAATGGATCGGGTAGAGGCTGGGCGATCGTACTATTTTGATGATGAATATTTTTCACATTTCTCTAAACTAGGTGAAAAAGTTCACTTGTGTATAGTATAATTAGAGGATAAAGTTACTTGTTCAGGGATATTTACCGAGTGTTGTGGAATAATTCAATATCACTTGGGAGGAACCAGAAGCGAGTTTTTTAAACAAGCACCTAGCAAACTGATGTTTGATTATATTCGATTCTGGGCTAAAGAACGCGGCAATCAACTTTTTCATCTAGGGGGAGGTTTAGGAGGTTTCCAGGACAGTCTCTACCATTTCAAGGCAGGTTTTTCCAAGCAAAGACATACTTTTTTGACGCTGCGGATAATTACAGAGCGAACTAAATATCTCGAACTGATTGAACTGCGTGCAAGATTTTTGAACACAGAAGCAGATAAACTGCTAGTTACGGATTTTTTTCCGGTCTATCGTTCTCTTTATTGATGGTAAGTTTATGAGTGACAACAAGGAAGTTTACAGCACTGTAGCATTTGAGGAGTGGGCTTATAAAAAACGTTTACTCACTCAGGAAAAATTTTTGCTCGAAAACTATTTAGATAAAAGAGCAAAAACTTTAGAAGCTGGAACCGCAGGAGGAAGAATTTTGTTAGAGATGAAAAAAATTGGTTTTACATCTCTTTACGGTTATGACTACGTGCCAGAATTCATTGAGCAGGCAAGACAGAAAGATTCGAGCGGCAGTATTTATTTTGAGGTGGAGGATGCAACTAGATTAAATTACAAAGATAATGATTTCGATCAGATCATTTATTTACAGCAAATAATTTCTTCTATTGATGATGCCGAAGCCAGGTTAAAAGCCCTGAAGGAGGCTTATCGAATTCTCAAAAATGAGGGAACGGCTTTATTTTCGTTTCTAAGTTTTGATGCCAGAAAGAGCAGTGTTATGTATTCGTTGTTCTTGATGTATTTGGGTATGTTTAGGAATTTGCGGGGATCGAATCGGACAATTCAGTATCTGCCTTGGCTTAAGCATGGTGGGAAAGTAAACTTGTCGGCGCTTGTCGATCGGGAACCTTATGTCTATTGGTACAAGGTTGAAGAGGTTTACCAGCTTTTAAGAGAAGTCAATTTTGAAGTGGTTGCTATTGGTTCTGATTTTCAGATTAAACAAGGCAAAATGCACCAGTCAATTGAAACATTAGTCAAAGAACCGATTGCAGGGATGCTTTACTTTGTGTGCAAAAAGTAAATTTTAGTTAATTAAGACTTTCGCACACCAAACATAGGCAAAAAATAGTTTAAGGTGGTATTAACTTGAGTTAAAGTATCAGGAATTACGCAGATACGCTATATACAACATATTCGATGTATATGTGATGCACAATCTTTTGGATCTACCTATGTAGCGGGTTTGCCAATAGTTGCTACTGTACTTCATAAACCTGGGATATGCTGTATATAGTGTTTTGTAGGGTAATCCGTGCGCGAGCGCCCCTATCCGTCAATGGAAAATAATGGTTTCAGACTACGAAATAAAAACTGTCCGAACTATTGATAAAGTGATATTCATAGTGTAGCAAAAGAAGGAGTAGTAACAACAGAGATTTTAGACCATCCAGAGGAAGCTCAACATATGGGCAAGCGCGGACGAGAAAATATGGTTAATTATGACCTACCACATATCCTCAAGCAATACGAGGCTTTGTATGCTGAAGTCAACAATCAACAATCAACAATCAACAATCAACCCATGAGTAATATTGTTACAGGCGCGGCAGGTTTTATCGGCTCTAACTTAGTCGAAACTCTTTTAAACCAAGGTGAACAAGTAATCGGTGTTGATGAAGTCAACGATTACTACAATCCCGAATTGAAGAGAAAAAATCTCGCTCATTTTGAAAAAAATCCGAATTTTCAACTAATTGAGGGCAATATCTTATCTTTGGATTGGAAACCGCTATTAGCAAATGCAGAAGTCATTTACCACCAAGCAGCCCAAGCAGGAGTCCGTGCTAGTTGGGGAGACGGTTTCCGCAGCTATACGGAACGCAATATCAATGCAACTCAGGTACTCCTAGAAGCCGCAAAAGATGCACCGCAACTGAAAAAGTTTGTATTGGCTTCGTCTTCGTCGGTGTACGGCAATGCTGAAACTTTTCCTACTTCCGAAACTGCCTGCCCTCAACCAGTTTCTCCCTACGGGATTACCAAATTAGCCGCTGAACGTTTGGCTTCGCTTTATCATCACAATTTTGGCGTTCCCGCAACCATGCTGCGGTATTTCACTGTTTACGGGCCTCGCCAGCGTCCCGATATGGCATTTCACATATTTTTTAAGTCAATTTTGCGCGGCGAAGCGATTTCAATTTACGGAGACGGACAGCAAACGCGAGATTTTACATTTATCAGCGATTGCGTTGCCGCTAATTTAGCTGCCGCTAAAGTGCCGGAAGCTGTCGGGGAAATATTTAATATTGGAGGGGGAAGTCGAGTTGCTTTGGCGGAAGTTATTCAGACTATGGAAAGCATTGTCGATCGCCCGATTCGCATCAATTACCTAGAATCGAGCAAAGGAGATGCGCGAGATACTAGCGCTGACGTATCGAAAGCTCAGAAAATCTTGGGATATCAGGCACAGGTTTCTTTGAGGGAAGGGTTGAAGCAAGAATGGGAATGGGTGCAGTCTTTGTACGGCTAGAAGGTGCTGAACCTACTCATCTGCTGAAGTGCTAAGTCAGCAGATGAGGTTATATGCACAGTAAATCTTCGCGAATAATCAACTTAAAATTATCAAGCCATGAAAATCCAATTTATTGATTTAAGCAGTCCTTTGTGGCTAGAAACTCTGGATAATCTCAGACATGATTTTTATCATTTACCTGGCTATGTGGATTTAGAAGCAAAAAGAACCGAAGCAACCGCAGAAGCTATTTTGATTGCTGATGATGACAAAATATTCTTTTTGCCTTATTTATTGCGAAAGTGCAATAATTTATTTGCAGAGACAGTAGAAGTTTTTGATGTTATATCGCCCTATGGCTATCCGGGATTTTTGTTAAATGAAGCCGCAGCTAGCACTCCTGATTTTTTTATCTTGGCAATCGAAAATTTAACACAGGCCTGGCGCGATCGCAATATTTGTTCGGCTTTTTTACGGCTGCATCCTATTCTCAACAAGGATGTTAATACTTCGATAAACAATGACTTGTTTACACTCAATGGAGAAACAGTTTCTGTAGATTTAACACTCGAACGAAGTGAAATATGGAGTCAAACTCGCTCTGAACATCGCAATAAAATAAATAGATGCGTCCGCGAAGGTTTTTCGGCTAAAATGGTTCCTATTCAGGAATATATTAATGATTTCAACGCGATTTATGAGGAAACAATGGCTCGGGTTGGGGCTGCAAAGTTATATTATTTCGGAACTAATTATCTGGTAAAACTCATCGATGTATTAGGAGATAAATTGCATTTATGTATGGTAGAATTGAATGGAGAAATTACCTGTGGTGGTTTGTTTACTGAGTGCTGCGGCATCGTTCAGTATCATCTGGGTGGTACGAAGTCAAGCTTTTTGAAACAAGCACCCACTAAACTAATGTTTGATTATGTTCGATTCTGGGCTAAGGAACGCGGTAATCAAGTTTTCCATCTAGGCGGTGGTTTAGGAGGTTCGCAAGATAGTCTCTACCATTTCAAAGCAGGTTTCTCTAAGCAAAGACACACTTTTTTCACCCGACGCTTAATTACAGATGAAGAAAAATATCTTCATTTAGTTAACCTACGTGCAAAATATCTGAAGATCGAGGTGGAGCATCTACTGAATACCAATTTTTTCCCTGCATATCGCTCTAACTGATTAGGAGAATTGTATGATGGACAACAAGCAAGTTTACAGCACAGTAGAATTTGAGAGTTGGGCAGACAAAGAACAATTGATTGAGGAAGAAAAGTATCTAATAGAAACTTATTTAGCTCGAACAGGAAAAATACTCGAAGCTGGAACAGCAGGAGGAAGAATTTTATTAGAAATGAAACAGATGGGTTTTACATCTCTTGCCGGTTATGATTACGTGCCAGAATTTATTGAGCAGGCAAAAAAAAGAGATGCGACGCAGAGTATTTCTTTTGAAGTTCAGGATGCAACTAGCTTAAACTACGAAGATGCTAGTTTCGATCAGATAATTTATCTTCAACAAATTATTTGTTTGATCGAAAATGATTCAAGCAGATTAAAGGCGATGGAAGAGGCTTATCGTATCCTCAAAATGGGGGGGATTGCATTATTCTCATTCCTCAGCTTTGAAACGAGAGTTAGAAGTCCCATCTACAAGTCATATTTATCTTATCTCAGCCTGATACGGAAGCTTCGCGGCTCAAATCGTTCTCTTCAATATATTCCTTGGCTGAAGCTTGGTGGAAAACCAAACTGGTTATGCCTTCTGGATCGAGGCCCTTATCCTTATTGGTATCAAGTTGCAGAGGCTGAACAGATTATAAAAAAAGTTGGTTTTCATGTAGTTGCTGTGGGTTCTAGTTATCAGATCAAACAAGAAGGAAGAATGCCAGAATCAATTGAAACATTAGCGAATGAACGCCTACAAGGAATGCTTTACTTTGTCTGTAAAAAATGAATGATGAGCAATGAACCATGAATAATCACCGATCGCCAATCACCAAATTCAGCAGATTAGTTAAGTGGGTATTAGATAGATTAGTTGCCGCGATCGCCCTACTAATTTTCTCTCCCATCGTTTTAATAGTGGCGATCGCCATTTACATCCGCATGGGTTCTCCCGTTGTGTTCACACAACCGAGGCCAGGTAAAGATAGCCACGTCTTCAAGTTCTACAAATTTCGCACGATGACGAGCGATCGCGATCGCGAAGGAAACTTGCTCCCCGACGAACAACGCCTGACTGCGATCGGTCAATTCTTGCGAAAAACCAGTTTGGACGAACTTCCCCAACTGTGGAATGTTCTCAAAGGCGACATGAGCTTTGTTGGCCCTCGTCCCTTGTTAGTACGATACCTAGAACGCTACAGCCCAGAACAAGCACGCCGCCATGATGTGATGCCCGGAATCACCGGGTGGGCCCAGGTGAACGGTCGCCGACTTCTAGATGGTAATTGGCCGGAGAAATTTAGGCTCGATGTTTGGTATGTGGATAATTGGAACCTGTGGCTGGATTTGAAAATACTTTTCCTGACAGTAGGTCAAGTCTTGGGACAAAAAGAAATCAGCCAAGAAGGTCATCTTACAAGTGAAGAGTTTAAAGGTAATGAATGAAGTCTCCCCAATGACCAAACAAATCCTCCTCTCAACGCCGCACATGGGCGAACTAGAACAAAAGTTTGTCCAAGAAGCCTTTGACACCAACTGGATCGCCCCCGTCGGCCCCCATGTCGATGCTTTCGAGCGGGAATTCTGCGATGTTGTCGGTTCCAGCCACGCCGCTGCTCTGAGTTCGGGCACTGCGGCTTTACATTTAGCTTTACAATTAATTGGTGTCAGTGCAGGCGATGAGGTTTTTTGCTCGACTCTGACGTTTATTGCTACGGCGAGTCCGATTACTTATTTAGGCGCCAAACCGGTTTTCATTGATAGCGATCGCACTACATGGAACATGAATCCAGAATTGTTGCGAGAAGCCCTGGACAAACGAGCCAAATTAGGAAAGTTGCCCAAAGCTGTGGCGATCGTACACCTCTACGGTCAAAGTGCCGATATTGACCCTATTTTAGCAGTTTGCAATGACTATGAAATACCCCTAATTGAAGATGCGGCCGAATCCCTAGGAGCTACTTACAAAAACCGTTCTCCGGGAACTTTTGGCAAAATCGGGATTTTCTCATTCAACGGTAATAAAATTATCACCACTTCCGGCGGCGGAATGTTAGTTTCTGACGACCAAAAACTGGTAGAAAAAGCCCGTTTCTTGGCGACGCAAGCCCGCGATCCTGCTCCTCACTACCAACACACCGAAATCGGCTATAACTACCGCCTCAGCAACGTTTTAGCGGGGATTGGGATTGGTCAATTGCGGGTTTTGGAGGATAGAGTTGAGGCGAGACGGCACAATTTTGAGGTTTACAAACAAGCTTTGGGAAATTTGCCGGGAATCGAATTTATGCCGGAAGCTGATTTCGGACGCGCTACTCGCTGGCTGACTTGTTTGACAATTAATCCTGCTGCTTTCGGTGCGGATAGAGAACTTGTTCGCCTCGCACTGGCGAAGGAGAAAATAGAAGCGCGTCCGGTTTGGAAACCTTTGCATTTGCAGCCAGTATTTGCTGAGTGTGAATCTATCGGAGGCGAAGTTGCTGAAGAGTTATTTGAACATGGTCTTTGCTTGCCTTCTGGCTCGAATTTAACTGAAGAAGATTTAGAACGAGTCACCAGTGCGATCGCAGAAATTCATCGAACAGCTTGAGGGATGAAAGGCGATTCAGCTCAACGAAAAAAAACCTGTTTCTTCAAGAAACCGGGTTTTGAGATGGTCTCGAAGTTGGTCGCTGAATTAGGCTGAAAGAATGCGATCGGTTTCCGGTACTCTATTTAAGTTTAAGCGATCGCGCACTTCTGCCAGCGGCGTTTCCCACAGCTTATTCCACTCAATTCCAAATAGCAGTTTAGCCTGTTTTCCCCGCAACCAACCTCGGCATAGCGCATCCATATAATCGCCGCTGGTTTCAATGTCTTGTAATGTAGATTTTAACAAATTTTTAGCAAGGAGTGCCAGCCAAAAACGAGAAGCCGACATCTGCGCCACATAAAAAGCCTCTAACTCAATTTCTCCTGTTATATGGGTGCTGCAACCGGTGACGACGTGCCAACAGTCATGGGTTTCAGTAGTATGCACAGCCAAAAATGCCAAGTCATCATCAGGGATTTCTTTGGCTGACAAAACTTTGAGGTTATTGCTTAGCATATGAACTGCATAATGATAACCGAGCGTATTTTTCGGCAATTGGTGGAGTGCTTCCAAATCGACATTTCCCAAACGCGGACGTTCTTTAAATGCCCGTTTTGCTTGAGGTTCCTGGGAAAGAATATCTATTATTAGCTGGAGGCTATAACCATCGCTCGCAGCTTTGAACAAGTGTCCGAGAGCCTCAAAGTCTCCGTCAGGAGATTTCACCATGTTAATAAAAGCTTCCAGAAGCTGCGCTTCCCGCTGCTGTTTTTCTGTGACGATGTTCTCCATTTGCTCATCCTCCTTTGCTAAAAATATTTCTGGTAACTGATGCAGTATTTTAGCACGCATTTTTATTTGATAACAATAGTCCGGACAGTTTGCGATCGCCAACGGTAGAATGAGGGTTTCAGTTTCATCAGAATCAGAAATATTAACGGTAGAATGCGGGTTTTAGCGGCTAATCTCAAAACAGTCCGGAGTATTGATTTGATAAGTGCCCGCCAAGTTACACCATTCTATTGTATATTGAGAAATTTTGAGATTTTTATCACTTCTAGCTAAGGACTTGACGGGAGCATCTAATACCATGCGTGAAAAAATGTTGCAACAATAAAATTTTGGGGTTTGTTTCGTTCACCTAATGTGTAAGGTGCGGAGCTATTAGATTTTCACTCTTTTTTAGAGATTGTCGATGGCTCCACACCCTACATATACTGTTGCATTAATGCATGAAAATTGGTATAACTTGAGACTTGAGGATAGGGTTATACCAATTTAGATTTGAGATTAAAGAATGGATATTAAAGAATTGAATAATGGGGAATCACTTACTGCATAAGGGTTCGGAGCAGGAGCCTACAGTTGCATTATTTTTGGGGAAACTGGTATTAGATGCGATCGCCCGTCATGTTCTCAAAAAAGTACGCGCGGCGCAGCATCCCGTAGGGCATCGCCCTGTTATTGATTAGCCCTCGCAAAAGTACGCGCGGCCCAGCTATCCCCCAAGGCTGAATTGCCCAACCCACCCCGCCTCAACTCCCCAGACTATTCTACCAAATCGGCGATCGAGAACTTCAGTAAGTCACACAGCGCCTTCATCTGTGCTGGGTAAAGCTTGGGTAGGTGTCTGTCTTCGAGTCGATCGCCGTGGACTGCACAACATTATACGCTTCTACTTTGGTCGATCTAAACTAGATCAACATTTTCATCCATGAGATATTTGAGCATTGTTCGCCAAATTGACTTCTCTTTCTGCCTTTAACTGCATCAGAATGTGGGTGGGTGGCGGCGCGGTTAAGATTTATCTATTTGTTACCCCATTCCATCGCCTCACCCAACTCACGCTACAATAGGTTCTGTTGGCTAACTATATTTTTTTAAAATAAAAATATATTATATATTCACTTTGAAGATCGTGTCAAGAGTATTGTTGGAAAAATATCGAAGTCTCCGTAAAATTAACGAGCTTAGCTCCAGTGTCGATCGCACTCAGGTGAATATATTTTAAAATGCTAAGTTAATTAAAGATTGTATGAAGGTTGCGGATAAGTCTTTACATTGTCGCTCTAAATTTTGTTATTGTATTAGCAAGTTTGATTCGATCGACTGAATTATTGTACCACAGTCTTGCACTCTAAACAGAACGGCAGTTTCCCCCATGAGAATTTTAGTCACAGGCGGTGCGGGTTTCATCGGTTCCCATCTGATCGATCGCTTAATGGCCCAAGGACACGAGGTAGTCTGCCTGGATAACTTTTACACCGGGACTAAGCGCAATATCCTCAAATGGCTGGACAACCCCTATTTTGAGCTGATCCGCCACGACATCACGGAACCCATTCGGTTAGAGGTAGATCAGATTTACCATCTGGCTTGTCCGGCTTCGCCAGTACACTATCAGTTCAACCCCGTCAAGACAATCAAAACGAATGTCATCGGGACACTAAATATGCTGGGATTGGCGAAACGGGTAAAAGCAAGATTTTTTCTGGCTTCCACATCAGAAGTTTACGGCGATCCGGATGTCCATCCCCAAACAGAAGACTATCGCGGCAACGTTAATTGTATCGGTATTCGGAGCTGTTACGACGAGGGGAAGCGAGTAGCTGAAACCCTATCTTTTGACTACCACCGCCAAAATGGGGTAGACATTCGAGTTGTACGAATTTTTAATACCTACGGCCCGCGAATGTTAGAAAATGATGGCCGAGTTGTCAGCAATTTTATTGTTCAAGCTTTGCGCAATCAACCGCTGACTGTGTATGGCGATGGTTCCCAAACACGGAGTTTTTGCTACGTTTCTGATTTGGTGGAAGGATTTATGCGCTTGATGAATAGCGACGAAATCGGGCCGATGAATTTGGGGAATCCCGGCGAATACACTATCTTGGAACTGGCCCAGAAAATTCAAAACATGATTAATCCTGGGGCGGAAATCATCTTCAAACCGCTGCCACAAGACGATCCAAAACAGCGACAACCGGATATTACTCGTGCTAAAAGTTGGTTGGGGTGGGAGCCAACTATTCCGCTGGATCAAGGTTTAGAGTTGACTGTGAAAGATTTTCGCGATCGTATCGAGGGAAACCAAAAGTAGATACTGGGGGATTGTAGGGGCTTTCCCCCCGTGGTTGCCCCCTGCTGCTGCAGAAGAGTGGTTGCCCCCTGCTGCTGCAGAAGAGGGTAGGCACGGCGAGGCACTACCCCTACAAATTGTTCGCAATTCATAATTGAGGACTATACCAATTCCCAATTCCCAATTCCCAATTCCCAATTCCCAATTCCCAATTCCCGATTCCCAATTCCCATTCCTACCTGATTTATTTACTAACTTTGAGGAGATTTCTATGCGTGTTTGCGTCATCGGTACAGGATACGTTGGCTTAGTCACCGGCACTTGCTTGGCCCACATCGGACATCATGTCATTTGTGTAGACAACAACGAAGAAAAAGTTAAATTAATGAAGTCCGGACAGTCTCCTATTTTTGAACCCGGACTGTCTGAATTAATGTCCTCTGCTTCTCAATCGGGAAATCTAGAATTTACTTCAGATTTAGCAGCAGGAGTGGCTCACGGGGAGATTTTATTCATTGCGGTAGGGACTCCTCCTTTGCCCACTGGAGAAAGCGATACTCGCTACGTGGAAGCGGTTGCGCGCGGCATTGGCGCTCATCTCGACGGCGATTACAAAGTGATCGTAAACAAATCAACTGTACCCATCGGTTCGGGGGATTGGGTGCGGAGGATTGTATTAGACGGTTTGGCTGAACGTCAAAAAGCTCAAAGCGGTGAGGGCGTTACAGGTGAGGAAGTAGCAGCAAAAATAGGTGCTGATTTTGATGTGGTTAGCAATCCAGAGTTTTTGCGGGAGGGTTGCGCGGTTTTCGATACGTTTAATCCCGATCGCATTGTTCTCGGCAGCAACTCTCAGCGGGCGATGGATATGATGCTACAATTATACACGCCAATTGTCGATCGCAAGTTTGCAGAAAATCCGTCTTTGCCTGTGGTACCTGTAGTGATGACTGATATCAGTTCGGCGGAGATGATTAAGTACGCAGCTAATGCTTTTTTGGCGACTAAGATTAGCTTTATCAATGAAGTGGCTAATATTTGCGATCGTGTCGGCGCAGATGTTACCCAAGTAGCCAAAGGTATCGGTTTAGATTCGCGAATTGGCGGCAAGTTTTTGCAGGCTGGTATCGGTTGGGGCGGTTCTTGTTTCCCCAAAGATGTCTCGGCATTAGTTCACACTGCTGAGGATTACGGCTACGAGGCGCATTTGCTGAAAGCGGCGGTGGAAGTTAACGAACGCCAGCGCTTGATTGCAATTGAAAAGTTGCAGCAAGTTTTGAAGATTCTCAAAGGTAAAACAGTCGGACTTTTGGGTTTGACTTTCAAGCCGGATACTGACGATTTGCGGGATGCCCCAGCGCTGAATTTAATCGATAATTTGAACAGATTGGGAGCGAAAGTTAAAGCTTACGATCCGATTGTTTCTCAAACTGGGATGCGTCACGGTTTGTCCGGTGTTTTGGTGGAAACCGATCCGGAAAGGTTGGCTGATGGTTGCGATGCTTTGGTGTTGGTGACTGACTGGGAACAGTTTCGTAATTTAGATTACGATAAAATGGCCAAATTGATGGCTCATGCAGTGATGATTGACGGCCGCAATTTCTTGGACAAGAAGGTTTTAGAAGCTGCTGGTTTCCAATATGTAGGGATTGGAAGATAAGAAAGAGTTTTGAGGATAATATCTATCCTGTAGGGTGCGCTATGCGCACCTTACAAAACTCGCAGCCAACAATCGCGCGTTTGCTCGCCCCGCCTGCTTTAGAAACTTTCCATTAAGGTTTTTTCTTGAGCGTAAACATCTCGTAGTTGTTGCAGTGCTGAGGCAGAAATTACCGATTTAACTGTAGCGACTAATGTACCCCATTCCAGCAAGCTGTCAACTGAAACAGCGGCTTTGAAGTTGTACGTATAGAATTTAGTCCAAAATTCTGGTGCTTGGGTGCGTTTCCAGCGTTTGTACCAGCCGAGAAAATCTTGAGCGCAGGCTGGTTTTACTTCTAAGATTGGGGGGAAATCGGCGTAGCTGACAAATCTACTCAGGCCTTTGGCGTGTACGTACACCATGTTGTGACAGCATTCGATTCGGTAAATTTGGTCGGGCGTGATGTTGAACAAAAGTGCTACTGTTTCTTCGGTGACAAATCTCGATCGCGGATTGACTATTGACGATTTGTGAATAATTTTTGAGGCGCCGATCGCTGACGACCTTAACTGATTCTCTGATATCATTGTAGTTGCATCTGGTGGTGGTAGCTCAATCTATCTGCTAGGTGCGACCGACTGAAATTATCTGTCAGAATTAATTTTAACAGGCGATCGCCTTTAGTTTCGCTGACCGGGGGCGATCGCTTTTTGCTATATTATACTAAATCCAAAATTTTGTAAATAGTTTATATGAGTAAAGGTTTAGTCAGGTTGCGGGTTCGAGAGTTGGCGGCCGAGAAGGGATGGACGCTGAAGGAGGTTGCGGAGCGATCGGGCGTCGGCTACAGTACGATTAGCAATTATGCCCGCTCTCAGGGGATGGCGATGGTTGACTTTGCGGCAGTGTACAAGTTGGCCCGCACCTTTGATGTGCTGATTGAGGATTTTGTGATCATCATGGAAAAGTAGGTGCTTTTTGGCGATCGAGTTTTGTTTTTGCGATCGACCTTTTTGTCGAAATTATAGCAGTTTTAAATCGGATCAACAATTGCCCCGAAATTCGGACACGGTAGTAATCGTAGGGTGTGTCGCCTGCGAAGAATCCCTAACTAAATATCGAAAATCTCAAAGCTCCGCACCTGTCAACTCGCCCGATCGCCAATAAAGTCGATCGCCTACAATCAAGTATTCGGGTGTGTCGCCACAAAAAATCCTTAGCCAAACATGAAAAATCTCAAAGCGACGCACCTGTGAACTCGCCCGATCGCCAATAAAGTCGATCGCCTACAATCAAGTATTCGGGTGTGTCGCCACAGAAAATCCTTAGCCAAACATCGAAAATCTCAAAGCGACGCACCTGTCAACTCGCCCGATCGCCACTAAAGTCGATCGCCTACAATCAAACTAACCCGCTTCGAGCAGCGCATCAGGAGAACCGTCAAATGTCAGATCCGATTACCTTGGGCTTGCTTTTCACAGTCGCTTGGCAAGGCATACTAGGAACTCAAGTTAATGATGCAGCAAAACATCTCTGTTTGACAGGCATTAAAAAGATATCGCGAAACGGTAAAATTGTCAATCACGATTTAGAAAAAGCGCTGAAAACATCTTTCCTGAAAGCTCAGCAGCAAATCGCCTCAGAATGCAAGCAGGAAATCGATCCGAAAAATAGCGCTAACCGAGAGAGTTTTAGCTATTCGCTGCAAGACAGGCGGCGCGATTTTGATTGGTTGAAACGAAAGCTCGAAAAGCTCAAATTAGATTTAGAACAGGTTAATAAAGAAACAGTCCCGTCTGGGATTCCGATTGAGGGTTTAGATGAGATAGAATTGCTGCTGACTGCCACAGATGAGTTAAAGCAGAATCGGGTAGCAGCAGTTGAGCAAAAATTGCTGGAAGTTGCCCTCGAAAATTGCGATGTCGCACATTACAAAACGAAGTTAGAGCAAGAGTTGTTTGCCTTGGTGGCTGCATACTTTGCTCAAGAAATCAAGGAAAATGAAAAGGTTTTTCAGATATTCACCGGGCAAACTTTGACGCGAATTGATACCACAACCCAAGAGATGTATGCTTGGCTTGAGGAGATTGTGCAAAAGAGCCGCATTGTTTACCAACCGATTGACTGGCGGGCTATTTGTCAGCAGATTTTAGACGAGAAAGAACAGCAGCGGCTCAGTAGCAATCAGCTAACTTTTGGCGATCGTCAAATTGATGATGTTTATGTGCCGCTGGGATTGGTTGAACGGCACAAAGTGACTCAGCGCCGGGAGGATTTGGCGGCGGAGGAAGGTTCGGATTTGTACCGGGAAAAAGAAGTAACTCAAACCTTTGAAAATAAGGAGTTTCTGGAGCAAGTTTTGCGGGGAGGAAGTAGCCCGAAGAGCAATGGGAAGCGGTTAGCAATTATTGGGGAACCGGGGGCGGGGAAAACTACGCTGTTGCGGCAGATTGCTAATTGGGTGGCGGAGGAAATTTCCGAGGCGATTGTTATTTGGGTTGCTTTGGCGGATTTGCAGGGGAAAGATTTAGAATCGTATTTATTTGATACTTGGTTGCTGGCGGCAATTAAGAGGGTTGGGAAAGCTGAGGCGACGGCGGATATTAAAGATGATTTTTTAGCACAGTTTAATGCTGAGCGGGTTTGGTTGGTGTTGGATGGCGCGGATGAGATGGCTGCGGGTGATGGGAATCCTTTGGCGGAAATTCAGCGACAAGTTAGAACGGGCGGCTGTGTTCAAAGGGCGCGGATTGTGCTAAGTTGTCGGCAGAATGTTTGGGATGCGATCGGCTCTGCCTTGGATACTTTTGATACTTATCGTACTCTGGAGTTTTCCTATCCCGAACAGGTGGAAATGTTTATCGATAAGTGGTTTGGAACCCCCCCTAACCCCCCCTTGCTAAGGGGGGGGACAAGAGAAGAAGGGGATACTTTTGCTCGTGGTTTATCAACGCAGGCGACAGGAGAAGGGAACACTCTTACTCCCCCCTTAGCAAGGGGGGCTGGGGGGGTTCTTCCTCCCTCCATCCCAACCCAAAATACAGAAGAAACTCTTACTCCCCCCTTAGCAAGGGGGGCTGGGGGGGTGCTTTCCCAACAGCTACGGGAAGCATTAGCAGCATCGGGGAAAGAGCGAATTCAAGACTTAGTAAAAAATCCGCTGAGATGTTCGCTGCTGTGCGGTACTTGGCAGTCGTTGGATGGGGATTTGCCGGATACTAAGGCTAAGCTTTATCGGCGGTTTGTGACTGCTTTGTATCAGTGGAAGGAACCGCGCCTGAATTGGAGTCAGCAGCAGGATTTGAATGCGGCTTTGGGGAAATTGGCTCTGGCTGGGATGTTAAATGAAACGGATCGGTTTCAGTTACGAGAAAGTGTGGGATATCGGGTGATGGGTGCATCGCAGTTTGAGATAGCTTGCCGCTTGGGTTGGCTGAATTTGGTGGCGAGGGATGCGGAGACGGCGGAAGGGATTTATGCTTTTTATCATCCGACTTTTCAGGAATATTTTGCGGCGTTGGCGGCTGAGGATTGGCATTTTTTCTTGAATCATTTTCCTGGGAATCCGCAGCATCCTGATGCTCGATATCGGATTTTTGAGAAGCAGTGGAAGGAGGTTATTTTGCTGTGGTTGGGCCGTGAGGAGGTTGGGAAGGAGGAGAAGGAAGCGTTTATTAAGGCGTTGGTTGAGTTTGAGGATGGGTGTGGTAAATTTTATGGAGATCGGGCATATTTTCTCGCGGCTGCGGGGATTGCTGAGTTTAAGGATTGCAGTTTTGCTGATGAGATTGTGTCGCAGGTTATTAAGTGGGGGTTTGGTTATTTTGATGAGGAAAAGCAGGAGTGGCAAACATTTATCGCTCCACTGGCAGAGAGTTCATGGGATATACTGAAGGAGACGGATCGGAAAAGGGCGATCGTAGCTTTAGTTGAGTCAATCCGCAATTCAGGTAATGAAAAAACCCGGTGGATAGCGGCAAATATATTAGGGGAAATAAGCAAAGATAATCCAGTTGCGATCGAAGCTTTCGTCGAGTTAATCCGTAATTCTCAGGATGAAAATACCCGGAGGGAGGCGGCAGCTAGCTTAGGAACAATAGGCAAATCTAACCCTGTTGCGATCGAAGCTTTAGTCGAGTTAATCCGTAGTTCTCAGGATGAAGATACTTGGAAGCAAGCGGCAAAAAGCTTAGGAGAAATAGGTGAAGATAACCCAGTTGCAATCTCCGGGTTAGTCAAGTTAATTCGCAATTCAGGCGAACAAAATACCCGGATGACAGCGGCAAATAGCTTAGGAAAAATTGACATAAATAACTTAGTTATACTTGTAAATTTTGATGAACTGAGTGCTACTTCTGAAGATGACAATACGATGATTAAATTGGCATATAGCTTGTCAAAATCAGTAACAAACAACTCTCTGATACTCGCAAATTTAGATAATTGCGACGAGCTTATTGGTACTTCTGAGGATGACAATACCTGGAGAAATGCCCTAAATATCTTAGGAAAAATCGAAAAAGATAACTCAGTTGCGCTCTCAGCTTTAGTCGAGTTAATCGGTACTTTTCAGGATAAAAATACCCGGAGGAGAGCGACTGTAAGCCTAGGGCAAATATGCAAAAACAACCCGGATGCGATCGCCGCTTTAGTCGAGTTAATCAGCAATTCAGGTGATAGACATATCCGTAGTATAGCGGCAGATAGCTTAGGTGAAATCATGAAAGATAAACACTTCGCGATCGCAGTCTCTGGTTTGAAAGATTGCCTAACTTCCGAAATCTACAAAAACGACTTTACTCTTTATCACAAGTGCTGCCTCGTCATCTCTGACTGTGCCCAAAGCAAGACTTACCCAGAATTTTATCAAGCATGGCACACTCAACCCACCAATTCCCCAATACCGGACAACCACCCACAAAATCCAGATATCCCCACACTCCTAAAACAACTCAAACCCACAGATAAAACCTTCCCCGTACCCCTCAACATTCGCGCGTTAGAAGGCGAAACCGATATAAGCCCGATCGCCCAAGAACTCTGTACCCAACTATATCAAACAATCTTCCCCGCAGATACAGACATCCCCGCCATCCGCAACGCCCCGGAATTCAAGCGATTAATCCCCCAACTCAAACACCGGCTGCAAAAACCGCACATCGCCTTAATCTTGCACTCGTGCCCGTGCGAAAATGCGCTTTCGTCTTTCACCCGCAAACTCGCCGACTCTCACATGGGTATTCATATCGCCTGGATTAGCGATTAAGCAGGCGAAAACCATGTTATACTGATTTTATGGTTTAACCCCTTAAATAAGGGGTTAAATACCAGGCACATTCTAGTCATTATCTAGAAAGTATCTAGAAACCCAGAACCTTGACAAACCAATAGTCACAGAGAGAACCTACCATGAAAGCTCAATCTCAAAAGGCACAGTCCGCTTGTGATGTATCTGTTTACTCTGACAAAGGGTCACTCGCCTTGCGCTTCCCCAAGCGCCATAGCACCCTGTGGGAGCTACTAGACGGTAAATCACTCAAGGGTAAGCCTAAGTGCTTAGGAATAGGCAAATACGGCTACTCTGATACCCCAGAGGATTGGAAGCGGGCTAGCCAAATTGCTGCTGCGATGGAGGCTGATTTAGACCATCCAGAGTGGGAAAAGCTGTTTGACCCTACCCTTGCTAAATATGGCTTAGGAGGGGGCAAATATGCTAAGTTAGCTGATGTACTTCAATTGCCGGGTACGACTCAAACCGTACCTGAGATAACCGTAGGTGCGATGTGGGAAGCATATCTATTGTGGAAAAAAACAACCATAGAAGAAACTACTTTTGACACAACGTACAAAAAATATGGCAACATAATTTACGGTAAAATTTTTCAAAACAAGGGTAGTCAGTTGACACTATCTGACAACCCGCTAGCTACCGTTCATTTAAATGACAAACAGGGTATTGAAACCGCGCTTGATTCAATAACATCCAAACTCAAAACTTTGAGTTTGAGAGCGTTAAATCAAGCCTTTGAGTATGCCCAATCAAAAGGATTAATCGTTAATTCGGCTACTAACAATCCTTTTGCTACTAACAAATTTAGCGTACCTGTTGTCACAACACAGCAAAAGTATGCTGACAAAGTAGTTAATGGTGAGATTGTAGAATGGCATGAAGTAGAGGATGAGAAAGCTTTAGAGAATGATAAGCGTGCCTTTACTAAGGATGAACGTGATATCATCATCAAAGCGTTTTATGAGTCTGATAGCAATAGAACTCGCAAAGGTTCTATCATGTTTGCACCGTTTATCGAATTTCTGTTTTTAACGGGTTGTCGCCCTAGCGAAGTTTATGCACTAACTTGGCGTGACGTTAATTTTGAACGTCATGTTATCAAAATTAGTAAGTCACTAGGTGCTTCTACTCGCAAGGTTAAAAACACTAAGACGGGCGAGAGCCGCTTGTTTTATTTTGAAGATTTTGAACGTTTAAAAGCTTTGTTGTTAGAAATTAAAGGCGACAAAACAGAGGGTTTAATTTTTTCAAATGCCAATGGGGGGTATATAGATACTTCTTCCCTAGGGAGAGTTTGGCGTGATTATGTAAAAAAACAAACTCTCAAATCAGGGGAAGAAGTAACGTATTTCTATCCCGGTATAGTCTCACAATTGGCTCGTGAAGGCAAAATTAGTGGTTATTTAGCGTCCTATCATTGCCGTCACACTTACATCACGCTAACCGCGCAAGCTAATAGCCACAATAACAACGCTCTGTTACGCATAGCTAGCAGTTGTGGCAACAGTGTGGATGTGATTCTAAGACATTACTTAGGTATTAATGAGTCAACAGAGTTAGTAGTAGTCTAACCCTACCCAGTACATACCTACCTACCCTAACCCGGTAGGTTTTTTTGTGCCTACTTACTGAGTGAACCTGTAGGTCATATCATCAGTAAATATATAACTTTATCCCCCCCAATATGGGGGGATAAATAATAAAAATATTACAGCTACTAATCAAAACTGAACCCCCCTATATTTAAATAGATAAGTTTTATTAATGAAGTGAGTCGCTATCCTTTCCCTTCATTTTTTGCAATTTATAATCACTCATGCTCTTAATCGCCACAGAAACAGCCATTTTTGCCTCCTTTAAGGCTTGAAAGGTACAAAACCCTGGGGGGGATTTATTTTTCTTTACTACCTCTTTCTACCCACTATTTTTGTATCTCTCTGTTCATGTTTTTTATCTAGTTAGTTAGTTCTAATGCAATATTTCCGTTACATTGATTTACAATTACTCTAATTTTAATATTAATAAAACTTATCTATTGTACTCCCCTATACTCGTAAATGTTTACAAATCTTACATATGTACATCACTTAAATAACACTGTTTAATGTTGACAACGATGTTACCAACCTATAAAGTTCCGTAATCCTGTACTACTAAATCCGCTTTATTTACCCACAAAAAAGTAGACCAACTGAGATTGACCTACTTTGATTTACGGTTTAATAGTGCTTTAGCCGTTACAGTAAACAAAACGGATAATAGCACCTTGTGGTTTCAAATGTTGGTTGTGTTCGTCTAATTTAATTTTCCACCATCTCCGACGGCATCTATCAATTATGCTATCGCCATCCTTAAGCGCTTCTAGCTTATAAGCAGGGACGTACCTATTCTTTGTCAGGTAATGAGATGTTACTATGTGTTCCCAATAATGGGGCATAGAGACGGGTGTATTCTCGTAATTCACAATCATTCTGCCACTTCCTTGTTCAGAATACTTTGCGCTTAAATCGCTGGCTGTTTTCAGTATATGTCAAAATATTTCAAAACCATATAGGTTTACAAAATCAGTATAGCGTTAAAATGGACTAAAACAGGGTGTAAATAGTAAATATAAAAATAGCCAATAAAAAACCCTCCTATTCAACTTTTTTGTACCTTTTAGTCTAATTAAGTAAGCTATAATAAATAAACCATATTAGCGACTTACGCTACAAACAAAGGTTATATAACGAACTTTTATTTTTTCTGTACCATTACCCGTAACAAAACTTTACAGAACTTAACGGTTATACCGTTGACAAGCGGCTGCAAACCTGCAATCGTGAGTAACTAAGGAAGATTGATGCGCGGTAATGCGGTTTTGACGAACCACACTAACCACGACTTCCCCAAACGTTTACAACCAACGATTGGAACAGAATAACTATGACAGATTTACCGTTATCAAGTGATTTGCGATCGCAAATCGTAACGTCCGCGTTAGAAGAGCGAGAAGAATACTGTTCGGCACGTAAAAGCCTAGGTTTCAACTCAGGTTTTGTTTTTGGTAACTTGGGTGCTGGGAGTTTCGAGTTCTACAAACAGCTTGCTAAGAAACTAAATATAGATTCCTATGCAAAATGTTTCGGCAATGTAACCATGACTGAAACATGGAAACGTCTAGTGCATTATGAGGGTGAGTTTCCTCCTCCTGAATCGATAGAGCGAACAGAGCGAAAAGCGAAGTTACCGAATGAGAGTCCACATATCGCTCTTAAAAAAGCGACTGTAATGGAGGAATACTTAGGGAATTCCGACAAAGCTCAAATAAACATGGTAACTGACATCACCCCACAAAGTATTTTACAGTTACCGATATTGCCTCTTTCTTCACTCCATTTTTTACCTCCTTCTCGTGGTTTGTTCTTTGTGATGGTAAGCAAAACAGAACCAAAAGTTATTTATGTAGGCAAATCTCAAAACTTAAAAGTTTCTTGGGAACCTGTTTATACCCGTAGCAGGTGTCCAATTGCAGGACACAGAAAGCGATAGGTAACTACCTTGACCAACTTAGGACTTGACTTGTATATTAGGTGGATACTTTTACCCGGCGGTAACGAACCTTCTGTGTGGCAAGAAGACATTGACAGTAGCCAACTTTCTTTGTGGCAAGCTCACGCCAACAAAGTGCTTAGTCCCTTCTTTTTGGGTAGGGAAATAGGAGATGAAATTACTTTAGACTGGGATTTACCAATGCCTCGCCACTGGCAACAAATCTCTAGAAAAGAGTAAGTTTGTCAGGTTAGGTAAAGTTAATATGCTAATGAGTCCTTTGGGTAGGGGGACTCATTTTTATTGTTTATCCCCTTATTTAAGGGGTTAAAGTTAAATAATAGATTATCAATTATCCTACATATTTTTACTCTCACCAAGTCGAAAATCACTACTCTAGAGTCTGCCAAGCATAGCGATATTTGTACTTTGTGTTATGGCCTAAAATCAAAACCGGGTTTTTCACCCCAAAACGTCATTTTAATTTTTTATAAATGGGGGTTTTGGGAGTGTTTATGATTTATCCCCTTATTTAAGGGGTTAAAGTTAAAGTGCAAGATACTAAGCTAGATTTTAGAGGGTGTGGTGTCTAGATTATGCCTAGAAAGTGACAAGCCACAATTAAGCAATCTCAACAACTAGGATAACGTAAATAGGTTAAATGACTAGAAAGTATCTAGAAATCAAGGATAGGATGGCTGAAAGCATTGGTAAATGGTAACTAATCTGGATTAGCGCCACACCGCTGGAATTGCCGTTAACAGGTTTTGCGGTGGATGCAGAGGATTTGTTGGAGGCGGTGCAGGATTGGATTGCGGGGATTGGTGCGTGATATGATGTTATGCCTTTGGGGCGGGCTAGAAGCCCACCCCACAAGAGTTTATACTCGTTACCAGGCTCTGCCTGGTAACGCAGATCCGGGAGGCTCTGCCTCCATTTTACCAGCCGAGGCAGAGCCTCTGAATATGGGTTCCAAGGCTCTGCCTTGGAACCAGTTAAGTTTTAATTTCTTCAACCCCTCTGAGCTCGGGTTTTGTCTGTGTCGGCGCGATTTCAATCGCCCGCAACCGCCCCACTACCGCAATACTACTGCAATACTAATGGTAAAGATACAATCGAGCCTCCCCAAGACTCCCGCAAACCATGTCCAAGCAAAAAAAGACCCCAGCCAAAACCTACACCGAAATCAACCTCAGCGACCCGCAATACTACTTCAACCGAGAACAAAGCTGGCTAGAATTCAACAACCGCGTGCTCCACGAAGCCCTAGACCCCCGCACGCCCCTCCTAGAAAGACTCAAATTTCTCGCTATTTTTAGCTCAAACTTAGACGAATACTTCATGGTGCGAGTAGCCGCACTCAAACAGCAAGTAGAAGCAAAAGTCAGTAAATTGACCTCCGACGGCCGCACGCCCCAAGAACAGCTAGATGCCATCAACAAGCGGCTTTTGCCGATGGTTACTCAGCAACACTCGTATTTTGAGCAAACTCTGCGGCCCAAATTAGCAGCAAACGGCATCCACATTCTCGACTACATTGACCTCAATCAAGAACAGCGAAATTACTTGCATCGCTACTTCAAAGAACAAGTATTTCCTGTGCTCACACCCCTAGCAGTTGACCCCAGTCATCCCTTCCCATTTCTATCCAATCTCAGTCTTAATTTAGCAGTAGTTGTCAGAGACCCCGACACCCGCGAAGAACTATTTGCGCGCGTCAAAGTACCGCAGGTTCTGCCCAGATTTTTGCCCTTACCGGAGGACTTGCAGTGGCAGCAGAGGGGCAAATCTCCTGTGTGGACGGGGGTACCTCTCGAACAGGTAATCGCCCACAATTTAGAGGCTTTGTTTCCGGGGATGGACATTCAGGAATATCACCCGTTTCGGATTACTCGCAATTCCGATTTGACTGTGGAGGAAGATGAGGCAGATGATTTGCTGCTGGCCATTGAACAGGAACTCCGCAAACGCCGATTTACAGGTTCTGCGGTGCGCCTGGAAATTCCAGCGATTATGCCGCCTGCACTGCGAGATATGTTGATGGACGAGTTGGATCTCGGCGAGCAGGATGTTTACGCCGTGGAGGGGCTGCTAGGCCTCAAGGATTTGATGTCTTTTGTCGGGTTGCCGGTACCGGAACTCAAAGATCCGCCTTGGACTCCGGTGGTGCCGCCCCGCTTGCGGAACTCGGAACCGCCCAGGATGGTAGGTAAATCGATGTTGGATGTTGAGGAGGGTGAGGATATTTTCACGGCCATCCGCCAGGGCGATTTGATGCTGCACCATCCCTATCACTCGTTTGCAGCCACTGTCCAGCGGTTTATTACTGAGGCGGCGAACGATCGCTCGGTGTTAGCGATTAAGATGACTTTATACCGCACTTCTGGTGATTCGCCGATCGTCAGTTCTTTAATTCAAGCTGCGGAAAACGGCAAGCAAGTAGCCGTTTTAGTCGAGCTCAAAGCCCGGTTTGACGAAGAAAATAACATTAATTGGGCGCGCAAGTTAGAACAAGCGGGCGTGCACGTTGTCTACGGTTTGGTGGGACTCAAAACCCACACCAAGGTGGTGATGGTAGTCCGGCGCGAGGACAGTTGCATTCGCCGCTACGTCCACATCGGCACGGGAAATTACAACCCGAAAACTGCTGGACTGTATACGGATGTGGGTTTGTTGAGTTGTCGCGAAGATTTGGGTGCGGATTTGACGGACTTGTTTAATTATTTAACCGGTTATTCCCGACAGCTATCTTATCGTAAATTGTTGGTGGCGCCTGTCAATATGCGCGAGCGTTTTTTAGCATTAATCCGCCGCGAAGCCGACTTCTGCCGCTTACAGGCCGAAGGCGGCACCGGTAGCTGCGGCCGGATTGTCGCTAAAATGAATGCTTTAGTTGACCCTCAAATTATTGTTGCTTTGTACGAAGCTTCCCAAGCGGGTGTTAAAATTGATTTGATTATCCGGGGGATTTGTTGTTTGCGTCCGGGCGTTGAGGGTGTTAGCGAAAATATCAAAGTTATCAGTATTATCGGCCGCTTTTTAGAGCATTCTCGGATGTTTTATTTTTTCAACGGCGGCAACGAAGAGGTGTATATTGGTTCTGCTGACTGGATGCAGCGCAATCTCACAAGGCGGGTTGAGGCGATCGTGCAAGTGGAAGATCCGACTATAGTGATGGAGTTGCAAGAAATTTTGGGTGTGATGTTGGCGGACAACCGCCAAGCTTGGGATTTGCAGTCTGGGGGACACTACTCTCAGCGACGCCCGCCTGCTAATAACCCGGAGGTGAGCTCTCAGCAAATTTTGATGGATATGGTAAATTAACCATTTACCAATGCTTTCAGCCATCCTATCCTTGATTTCTAGATACATTCTAGTCATTTAACCTATTTACGTCATCCTAGTTGTTGAGTTTGCTTAATTGTGGCTTGTCACTTTCTAGGCATAATCTAGACACCACACCCTCTAAAATCTAGCTTAGTATCTTGTACTTTAATTTTACCCCCTTAAATAAGGGGATAAACCATAAAAATGAGTCCCCCTACCCAAAGGACTCATTAGCATATTAACTTTACCTAACCCGACAAACTTGATACTTAGAGCGGCATAGCCTCA